>CAXUBD010000085.1:4555-8260 GCA_964249225.1 uncultured Verrucomicrobiota bacterium
GATGATCGTTGATGACCAGGCCGACGTTCGCGCGTTTTGTGATCGGCAGGATTTTTTCCGCCATCGCACGGATTTCTTCGGGTGAAGATTTTTTTGCGCGCAGCTGGATCAAATCGCTGCCGCCGTCGCAGAGCTGTTGCGCGACAAGTTCCGGCGCGCGGCCGTGCAAATAGGCCGTGTCGACGAACGTGTAAAGTTTGCAGTCCGCGAGCGGTTTCACCTGGAAAAATTTACAGAAGCAAACGAAGGAAACGGAGAAATAAATTCCTTTGTCTTCTCCGTTTCCTTCTGTGAAATCATTTCAAGCCGACGAGATAGCCGAAGCGCGCGCGAAAAAGTTCGGGCGTGATGTTGATGACGGCGGCGAGCTTGGCGAGCTGCTTGGCGTCATCGAAGTCTTCCCGCTCGAGGCGGATCATGTAGGCGCAGGCGCATTCGTAGGCTTCGCCGTCCACGTTGACCTTGCGGTTTTGCATCCGGCCGGTTTTCGGGTCGAGCATTTTTTCAAACGGCAAAGGATTCATTCTGCCGTCCACGAAGCTGATGATGGCGCCGTATTTGTCGGATTCGGACGACAGCAAAAATTTCACCGCCGCGTAGCCCAGATCGCGCGTGTATTCGGCATCGAATGGGATCGGATCGGCGCAGCGTAGTTCGTAGCCGAGGTCTTTATCAATGAACGTCATCTTGATGCCGAGCTTTTCGAGACGCACGGTGAGCAGTTCTTTCATCAACCGGCCAAATTCGATTTCACCCAGACGCAAATGGCCATGATCATCGCGTATAATTTTGCCAAAACGTTCCAGCTGGCCTTCTGGCATCACGGTGAGCAGGCCTTTTCACCCAGCGATTCAATCAGGCCTTCGGCAAGGACGACGAGGCCGAAATTCGAGCCATCGGCTTTGCGCTTGATGATGGAACCAATGATGATGTCGCACACTTCGTTCACGGTGACAGGGCGTCCGCGAAATTCCTCGGAGATGACCGAGAGGGTGGCCGCCGACGCCTTGGCGATGCCGAGCGCGAGATGTCCCGCCGCACGGCCCATGCTGATGATGAGATACCAGCGCGAAGTCGTGCGCGCGTCTTCCATCAAATTGCGCACGATCTGCACGCCGTAATGCCGCGCGGTCTCGTAGCCGAACGTCGGCGCGGTTCCCGGCAGCGGCAGATCGTTGTCAATGGTCTTCGGGACGTGCGCGACTTTGATGTCGCCATTGCTGCGCTTGCGGACGACGCTCGCGGAAAATGCCGTGTCATCACCGCCGATGGTCACGAGCGCGGTGATGCCGAGCTTGTGGAACACTGTGAAAATATTCTTCATGTGCTCCTCGGATTTCGTCGGGTTCGTCCGCGCGGTGCCGAGAATCGAGCCGCCTTTGAGGTGGATGTCCCGCACGTCGCGGATGGCCAGCGGTTTGATCTGCGTCGTGTCGCCTGCGGCCAGATGCTTGAAGCCGTCGCGGAAGCCGATGACTTCGTAGCCCTGGTTGATGCCTTCGATCGTGGCCGCCGCAATGACGCCGTTCAAGCCCGGAGCCGGGCCGCCACCCACTAGAATTCCTAATCTGCCTCTGTTCATGTAATATCTTTATGTTTGTGTTTGAATATGCCAGGTTCCGCGCCATGCTGCGCAAACCGCGCGGACAATTCAAGACGCACTTTGAAAAATCTGGGGACGGAAAAATTCCGTTTCCTTTGCGCTGCGCTGAATTCACAATGCAACAAATGAACCGGGCAGTTTTTCTCGACCGCGACGGAACGCTCATCGCGGAAAAAAATTATTTGTGCCGCGCCGAGGACGTGGAAATTTTTCCCGGCGCGGGCGGCGCATTGAAAAAATTGTCGGATGCCGGTTTCAAACTGTTCATCGTCTCAAACCAGTCCGGCGTCGGGCGCGGTTACTTCACGCTTGCCGATGTTGACCGCGTCAACGAGCATCTTGCCCGTGAACTCGCGCGTGACGGCGTGCGTTTCGAGAAAATTTACATCGCGCCCGAAGCGCCGGACCAGCCGAGCCGCGGCCGCAAGCCGTCGCCGCAGTTTTTGTTCGATGCGCGGAATGAATTTGGTTTGAACCTCGCGGAAAGTTTCATGGTCGGAGATAAATTCATAGACTTGGAATGCGGCTGGAACGCGGGCGTGAAAAAAAGTATTCTCGTGCGCACTGGTTATGGCGCGGAAACCGAGCGCGCTTCGGCAAATAAATTCGCCAGCGTCACGATCGTGGACGATTTGTACGGCGCGGCGGAATGGATTTTGGGTGCGTTGCATCGTGAATTGTTGAAACGTCGCGACCAAAACATTTAAACGATTCACTTTAACAATTTAACGACTCACGAAATTATGTGCGGCATCATTGGATTCGTTGGTAAAAAAGCAGCTTCGCCCGTTTTGCTTGAAGCCTTGCGCCGGCTGGAATATCGCGGCTACGACAGCGCGGGCGTGGCGCTGTTGCACGAAGGCAGCATTCTGGTCCGCAAGAAAAAAGGAAAAATTGAAGAAGGACTTACACGACTGTTGAAATCCGAACCGGTCGCGGGAAATCTTGGCATCGGCCACACGCGCTGGGCCACGCACGGAATTCCTTCCGACAAAAATTCCCATCCGCATCTTGACCAGTCCGGTAAAATCGCCGTCGTCCACAACGGCGTCATTGAGAATTACGACGGCATTAAACAAAAATTATTGCGCGCCGGACACACTTTCAAATCCGACACAGACACGGAAGTCCTCGCGCATTTGATCGGCGTGCATTATGAAAACCGGCGCGAAAAAAATTTAAGCGCGCGATGGGGCGAGCGCCCTCGCGAGCCGAAATCTTCGGGCGGCAGCGGCTCGCCGGGAGTCTCGCCCCACCAGGCAAACGGCGGCAGTGAAAATCCGTTGACCCAAGCCGTTTGCGATGCGCTCCGCGAAGTCATCGGCACTTACGGACTCGCGGTGATTTGCGCTGACCAGCCGGACACGATTGTCGGCGCGCGGCGCGGTTCGCCGCTCATCATCGGCATTGGCACGAGCGAAAATTTTCTCGCGAGCGACGCCAACGCCATCGTCGCGCACACGAAAAAAGTCGTTTATTTGAGCGACTACGACGTCGCGACCGTCACGAGCGAACGCTTCGACGTTTTGAATCTCGGCACGGACACCGCGACCGTCCAGATCAGCAACTTGGAATTTTCGCAGGAAGACGCTGCGCGCGGCAAGCACGCGCACTTCATGCTCAAGGAAATTTTCGAGCAGCCGCGCACGATTGAAAATGCGTTGCGCGGGCGCGTGGACGCGGAAGGCGCGACCGCGAAATTCGGCGGGCTGAACATGAGCGTGTCGCAATTGCGTTCAATTGACCGCATCGTCATCGCCGCCAGCGGCACGAGCTGGCACGCGGCGCTCGTCGGCGAATATCTGATCGAGGAACTTGCGCAGATTCCGGTCGAGGTCGAGTTCGCGCACGAATTTTGTTACCGCAATGCGCCGCTCGAACGCGACACCGTGCTGCTCGTGCTGTCGCAATCCGGTGAAACCGCCGACACGCTCGCCGCGTTGCGCGAGGCCAAGCGTCGCGGCCATCGCGCGCTCGCCATCGTCAACGTCGTCGGCAGCACCATCGCGCGCGAATCTGACGGCGGCATTTATATGCACGCCGGGCCGGAGATCGGCGTCGCCTCGACGAAGGCATTTGTCTCGACGCTCACGGTTTTGTCA
>CAXUBD010000085.1:8270-10299 GCA_964249225.1 uncultured Verrucomicrobiota bacterium
CTCGCGCTCGTACACGCGCCGGTCGACGCTGACGACGTCCTTCTCAACTTGCGGCGGGTGACCGCGATGGTCGAGCTGCTCGCGAAGCATCCGCCCGAGCGCGCAGAGGCCGCGGCGAAGCGCGCGCTGGAAATTCTGCACGCGCTGGAAGCCGTGCCGAAACAGATTGAAAAATTGCTCGCGCAAAATGATTCGTTGAAAAAAATCGCGAAGAAATATGCGAAGGCGGACGATTTCTTTTTTCTCGGACGCGGCTACACGTTTCCCATCGCGCTCGAAGGCGCGCTTAAGCTCAAGGAAATTTCCTACATCCACGCCGAGGGTTATTCGGCGGCGGAGATGAAACACGGGCCGATCGCGTTGATTGATAAAAAGACGCCGACGGTTTTTCTCGTGCCGCAGGATTCGATGTATGACAAGACGATGGCGAACCTCGCGATGATCCGCGCGCGCCAAGGCCCGATCATCGCGCTCGCGACCGAAGGCGACAAGGCGATCAAAAAAGTGGCCGATGACGTGATTTATCTGCCCAAGGCGCTTGAACCGATTTATCCGATCCTGGCAACTGTGCCGTTACAACTGTTCGCGTATCACATCGCCGTCGCGCGCGGCTGCGACGTGGACAAGCCGAGAAATCTGGCGAAGAGCGTGACGGTGGAATAATAAAGTTCACCGCTTGCGGGCGCGGCGTTTTTGGGATAAAAGTAATTCCATGAGCACAATCACTTTGAAGGCTCACTTTGACGGCAAACAAATTTGCCTCGACGAGCCTTATGAACTTCAGCGCGACTCGAAGTTGGTCGTGGCGGTCGTATCCGGCGACTCGCTGGAAGATGAACGGCAGGCGTGGCTGGCCGCGTCTCAGGCCGGATTCGCCCGCGCTTATGGCGATGACGAGCCAGATTATTCCAACGCCGTGCTGCGCGAAACGCCGCCGCGCAAATGAAAGAAGGGGACGTAATCCTCGTCCCGCTGCCGCAGTCGGACGGCCTGCGAAAACCGCGTCCGGCAATCATCTTGAAAATCATCCCGCCGTTCGGCGATTTTCTGGTCTGCGGTATCAGCACTCAATTGCGCCAGCAAGTGCGCGGATTGGACGAATTGATATTGCGAACGGATAAAGATTTTGCGGAAAGCGGGTTGCAAATGGATTCGCTGATTCGCATTGGCTTTCTGGCAATTTACACGCAACAGCAGATTATCGGAGACATCGGCGAAATTTCTTCGGAACGGCATCGGCGTCTGTTAAAGCAATTGTCGGAATTTTTGATTTCAACCAAACGGCTCGCATGAAAATCGTTGGCATCATTCCCGCGCGGTTCGCTTCGACGCGGTTTCCCGGCAAGCCGCTCGCGCTCATCGCGGCCAAACCGCTCATCCAGCACGTTGTCGAGCAATGTGAAAAAGCGAAGTCACTTTCCGAAATCATCGTGGCCACGGACGACACGCGCATCTGGGAAGTGGCGCAGAACTTCTGCCGCGTGGAAATGACGCGACCGGAACATCCGAGCGGCTCGGACAGAATTGCAGAAGTTGTCGAAAGAATTTCTTGCGACGAAATTGTCAACATTCAAGGCGACGAACCGTTGATCGAGCCGTCAGTGATTGACGCGGTGGCGAACGCGCTGGCGCAAAATGAAATGTCCACCGCCGCGACGCCGATTAAAAATCCCGCCGAGCTGGACAATCCGAACGTCGTGAAAGTCGTTGTCAACGCCGCCGGTCGCGCGTTATATTTTTCGCGGCGCACGATTCCGTTTTTGCGCGAGGCCGCCAGCCGTCCAGCGAATGAGCAGTTGGCGGCGTTTCCTTTTTTGAAACACCTCGGCATTTACGGTTACCGGCGCGAGACGTTGTTTCAACTGGTGAAATTCCCGGTGTCGCCGCTGGAAAACGCCGAGAAGCTGGAGCAGTTGCGCGCATTGGAAAACAACATCGGCATCGCGGTCGTGCAAGTGGATTACGACAGCATCGGTGTGGACGCGCCGGAGGATGTGGTGAAAGTGGAAAACATTTTAACCACGGATGG
>CAXUBD010000086.1:0-3321 GCA_964249225.1 uncultured Verrucomicrobiota bacterium
AGCCGCATGTCGCCGTTGAGAATGTGGCTGAACTCGTGGCCGATGACGCCTTGCAATTCGTCGCGCGACAGAAGTTTCATGCAGCCGCGCGTGACGGTGACGGTCGCGTCGCCGGGCTTGTGGCCGGCGGCGAAGGCGTTGACGCCGTCCTCGTCGTCCATGACATAAACCTGCGGCACGGGCACGCCGGACGCGATGGCCATTTCCTCGACGACGTTGAGCAGCTTGCGTTCGTCGAGGTCGGTCGAGTTCGCGCTGACGAGCCGCGCGCCCATCATTTCCGAGACCGCGCTGCCGCCAGCGGCGAGAGCCATGGTTTTGTAACTGCTGCCGATCAAAATGACGGCGATGGTGCCGAGCGCGACGCCGATAAAAATCTGCGGGTCCCAAAGTGAAATCTGCGGCGCGGATTGGTCATTGTAATAATTGCCGCGATGCTGGTGCAACTGAACGCCGGAAAAAATCACCACCGCCGCGATGTAAATGGCCGCAATCATCGCGACGACGGCCAGGATGAAATAAATGACCAGCCACTTGGTTTTTTTGCGGGTCTTTTCCTGTTGCGCGAAGAAATCCATTTGGATTTACGATTTCAGATTTACGATTTACGATTTTTCAGGGGCGCGTAAATCGCATATCGCAAATTTCATGCGAAAGAAACCTTCGGCGCGTCCTTCTGCTCCGGCTTGTCCACGACGAACAGTTCCGCCGCGCCGAAGTTGAACATTCCGGCGATGAGATTGCTCGGAAACACCTCGCGGTCGGTGTTGTAAGTCATCACGGAATCGTTGTAAGCCTGCCGCGCGAAGGAGATTTTATTTTCCGTCGAGGTCAATTCCTCGGTGAGCTGCATCATGTTCTGGTTCGCCTTCAAGTCGGGATATTGCTCGCTCACCATCATCAAACGGCTCAACGTGCCGCCGAGGCCGGTTTCCGCCGACGCGAGATTTTTTATCGCGCTCGAATCGCCGGGATTGGCCGCCGCCGTTTTGGAAGCTTCGTAGGCGATGTTGCGCGCCTCGGTGACGGCCTGCAACGTGCCGCGTTCGTGCGCCATGTAGCCTTTGGCGGTCTCGACGAGATTCGGGATCAAGTCGTAGCGGCGCTTGAGCTGCACGTCAATCTGCGCGTAGGCGTTTTTGTAGCGGTTGCGCATCGTGACGAGTTTGTTGTAAATGCCGACAATCATGCCGCCGACGATGAGCACGACCACGACCACGACCGCCAGAAATATAAGCAATGGAATCATAATTTTTCTTTCGTTAAGTTCACCAACAGATTGGCCGAACCGCGCCAACGGGCAATAATAATTTCTTCACAAATTTGGAATCGGTGTGTGGTAGGGCGGCGCTGCCGCGCCGCCGGGCAAAGCCGCAGCTTTGCCCTACCAAATTTAATTACGGCTCGACATCCACCGGCATTCCGATCCACGCCAGCTTCAGCAAATACTCCGCGTCCCAGTTCGCCAGCCGGAAACAGCCGTGCGATTCCGTGCGCCCGACCTGCTCCGGCGCGGGCGTGCCGTGCATTCCATAACCGGTTTTGTCCAGCCCGATCCACGCGACGCCGACGGGATTGTTCGGACCCGGTGGCAAAACCATTTTTTGCGTCTCGCCGGATTCTGGAAAAAGTTCCGGGTCAAACGTGTAATTCGGATTCGGCGCGACGACGACGACGTGCAATTCCCCGACCGGCCGCTTGTCAAAACGCGCCGCGATGCTGCACGGAAAATGCGCGAGCAGATTCGTCTGCGCGTCGAACGCCTCCAAAGTTCTCTGTTCAAGATGAATTTCGACAAACGCCGCCTTGTCCGACGGCTCTGGATAATTCACGTCGGGAATTTTCAAAATCGTTCCCGCCGAAATGTTCGTCCAGTTCACATTCGGATTCAATTTTTGGATCAGCAACGGATTCGAGTGCGCTTTTTCGGCGACGAGTTCGAGTTCGGTTTCGTAATCGAGCGCGGACTGCTGCGATTTTTCCAACCACGTTTTGCCGAGCGGTTGCAATCGCGCGATATCGTTCGTCGTCACGACGTAATTTGTCAAAATCGGCGCGTCGAGCGTGAGTTTGTCGCGCGTGTCGGAATCCAATTTTCCGGTTGGCGGCAAATTTTCCAATTGCTGAAAAACCGAAATCGCCGAGCGCGTTTGTGAACCGAGCGCGTCGTCAATCGAACCCGGCGAAATCCCGCGCCGCGCGAGCGCGACCTGCGCTTCCAAAACGTCCAGCACCGGGCGCGGAAAATCCGCCGGCGATTGCCGCGCGACGACAATTGGTTTCGGCGGCGCTTTGACGGGCGCAACTGTTGCCGCTGGCGCGCGGATGATTTTATTTTTTTGCGGATGCTCGTGCCGCCAGAAAAAATAAATCGCGCCGGCAATCAGGATTAAAAAAATCAGCCAGCCAAATCCGCCGCCGCCGGATTTTTTGCGTCGGGCATGAAGCGTTTGGAAATTGGATTGGCGAGCCACAAGCGAAGTTTCAAGTTTCAAGTTGAAAGTTGCAAGTTTTCAAACTCGCGCCAAAACTTTCAACTTTCAACATTCAACCTTTGCACCGCATTTCATCGTAAGCACGCGCAATTTGATCCACGAGCGGCGACGGCTTGACCGTCTCGCCGTCGAAACTCGAAACCGGAATAATCCCCAGCGCGCTTTGCGTCACAAAAATTCCCTCGGAATTTCGCAGCGCCTCCGGCTTGATGACGCGCTTGTTGGTTTGCAGGCCAAGCGACTGACAAATCTCCAGCACAATCGCGCGCGTGATGCCCGGCAACACGCCGCGCCCCGTCGGCACCGTGCAGATTTTGTCGTGATAAATCCAAAAAATATTTCCGCTCGCGGTTTCCGCCACCTCGCCGTTCGTGTTGACGAGCAGCGCCTCGTCCGCGCCTTTTTCCGCCGCCTCGGCGCGCGCCATGACGTGCAAAATTTTGCTCGTCGTTTTGAAAGATGAAATCGGATCAGCAGCCGGAATCCGAAACGACGACGTGATGAGATTCCACTCGACGGAATTTTCCAGCGACGGTGCGACGTGCAGCGTCATCACGACCGTCGGCTTGCTGTCGCCGTTGAACTTGTAGCCGCGTTCGCCCGGCCCTCGTGTCAGCGTCACGCGCAAAATCGCGTCGGACATTTTGTTTTGTTCGATGAGTTGCGCGGCGAATTTTTCCAGTTCCTTCGGCGCGAACGGCGGCTTGATTTTCAGAAAATCCGCGCCGCGCGTCATGCGCTCCAAGTGTTGCGCGAAACGAAACGGCTTGCCATTGACGACGCGCATCGTCTCGAATAGCCCGTCGCCATACATGAAGCCACGGTC
>CAXUBD010000086.1:3331-10295 GCA_964249225.1 uncultured Verrucomicrobiota bacterium
GTCGTTCACGGAAATGACGGCCTCGGCTTCGGATAAAAATCGCCCGTTGAGAAAAACAAACATGAATCAATTCCTAATGGCTTTTCAATTACCCGAAGCGCGAAAATTACGCGAGTGGAAAATTTTTGGACAAACCGCAAAAAAATAAAGCACACGAAATCGGATTAACAGAAGGCAACAAAGAAAACGAGGTCAAACGATTCTTTGTTCCCTTCGTTGCCTTCTGTTCAGATTTGCAGGGACAACTGGTTTTGACTTGTCTGGTGTGTATATCCATGTGCGACGTCTTTGCTTGAATGCTTTGCGTGGATTTTGTGATTTCAAGAAACTTTCAAAAAATCTGTCCGGTTTTTGCCGAAACGTGCATTTATATGTGAATGCAAGACTTGGACGACCTGACGCTCCTGCGCGAATACGCCGCGCGTGATTCCGAAGCCGCCTTTGCCGAACTTGTTTCGCGGCGCGTCGGCTTTGTTTATTCGGCGGCGTTGCGGCAGGTGCGCGATCCTCATCTGGCCGAGGAAATCACGCAGGCCGTTTTCATCATTCTCGCGCAAAAGGCCGGGCGCATTTCTGACAAAACCATTCTGGCCGGCTGGTTGTTCAAAACCACGCGCTACGCCGCCATCGCCCAGACGCGTGACGCGGCGAAACGGTTCTTGCGGACGGCCACTATTGAAAAGGAGTTTCAAATGCAAACGGAAATTCAAGCCACCGCGCCCGATGCGCTCTGGGAAAAAATGTCGCCGCTGCTGGATGAAGCGCTGGCGACGCTAGGCGAAACCGACCGGCAAGCCGTGCTGCTGCGATTTTTTGAAAATAAAAGTCTGGCGGAAGTCGGAAATTATTTGGGTGCCGGCGAAGACACCGCGCGCAAGCGCGTGAACCGCGCGCTGGAAAAATTGCATAAATTTTTCACGAAACGCGGCGTGAGTTCGACCACGGCCATCATTGCCGGAACGATTTCTGCCAATTCCGTCCAAGCCGCGCCCGTGGCGCTGGCGAAATCTGTGACTGCCGTTGCGATTGTGAAGGGCGCGGCGGCTAGCGGTTCAACCTTAACTCTCATCAAAGGAGCATTGAAAATTATGGCATGGCAAAAAATGAAAACGACTGTGCTGGTCGGAACTGTGATGATCATGGCGGCGGGAGCAGCCGCGCTTGCCCCTCAAAATAAAGCTCAAGAAAATAGTTTAAGCATTCCCTACAAAATGGCGGATGACCTCTGGCAATTGGTCGGCAGGGTGGATAAAACCAAACTCATTGTTCAAGTCGCCTTTAAATCAATGGATAAAGCCACAAAGCCGGGTGAAATTCAGATTGTGATTCACAGTGCTGCCCAAGGAACAATTACGGTGCCGCTCGACACCAACGGACTGGTGATTGACTTTCCCCATGACGAAATATTGAGAAAAGAGAATCCAACCGTCACCATCAATCATCCTGGAGGAATGCTCAATTTTAATGTTTGGAGTTATATGCCCATTCAAGCAAGCCGCAGTTTTCACTACGATCAGCTCGGCGACGGGGTCGCGGAAACCATCGGCGTAATTGCCCAAGCAAACAAAATACTGGTCAGGCCAAGCTACATAGGATGGATAAACTATGTTGATTCGCTGTTCTCATCCTCTTGGAAGTTTAAGGTTCAAGGCGTGACTTTTGTTTTCCCGAAAACAAGCGCGAGAAAGGCAACGATCGAAATTATGTCCGTGACGGGCATAAAAACATACCAGGCGGATGCAAACGGCGAAATAAAACTGAAGCTGAATAAATCGTTATTGTTGGAAAATCCAGAAGTCAAGGTTTCCGAAAATCCTTTATTCATCGGGCCGGATTTACAATTGAATTGACTGGAAAGAGTCGCGGAGCGACAGCCGGAAATTAGCCAGCTACGAAGTGGCTGGAATATCGGCGGATAAAATCATTTGTCCCGGCGATTTTTTACGGGAGCGCGCCCGCCTCGGGCGCAGCCGACCACGCCCTCGTCGTCGGCCTTCGCGTGCGTGCGAATTGATTCGTGCATCCGTCGCGTCAAGAGTTCGGCGCGAGGGCGCGCCGAACCGCAGCCGGGGCGGCTGCGCTCCCCATTTCCAAATTCATTGCGGCGAAAAATCCCGCCGCCTTCGCCAGCGTCTCTTCATATTCCATTTCTGGAATTGAGTCGGCGACAATTCCGGCGCCGACGTTGAAATGAATTTTTCCCGACGCGCAAATTGCCGTGCGGATGGCGATGCTCAACTGGCTTTCGCGGTTGAAGCCGAGATAGCCGATCGCACCGCAATACGGCCCGCGCGAAACCGGTTCCAGCTCGTCAATGATTTCCATCGCGCGAAATTTCGGCGCGCCGGTGATGCTGCCGCCGGGAAAACACGACGCGAACGCGGCAAAATGCGTCACTTCCTTTTTCAAACGGCCCTCAATTGTCGAAACCAAATGCTGCACTTGCGCGAATTTTTCCAGCTTCGCCAAATCCGGCACTTGCACGGAACCGTATTCGCAGACTTTGCCCACATCGTTCCGCAGCAAATCGGTGATCATCACGAGTTCGGCGAGTTCCTTCGCGCTCGTTTGCAATTCGTAGGCGAGCTGCGCGTCGCGCGTCGCATCGGCGTCGCGCGGGCGCGTGCCTTTGATCGGACGCGAAATGATTTGTGAACCGCTCATGCGTAAAAATTGTTCCGGCGACGAGGAAGCGATTTCAAATTCGCCGCAATCCAAAAACGCAGAAAACGGCGCGGGCGAAACGGCGGACAACTTTTCAAAAAATTCCCAGCCAGCAAAAGCTTTACCACCAAGACACGAAGGCACCAAGGATTCCTGACTTGCAAGGGTTTCTTCGCTTGGTGTCTTTGTGCCTTGGTGGTTAAAAAATAATTCCGCAGTGAGCCGTTGCGAAAGGTTGACCTGATAAATATCGCCCGCACGGATGTATTTTTGCGTGCGCTCGACGGTGGCGATAAATTCGGCGCGGGTGACGTTTGACGTAATTTTGGAGTGCGCGGACACGTCCGCGCTTTGGAACGACGCGACATGTCGCGTCGTGGGAAAGCGGCGACTTGTCGCCGCAGTCCAAAATTTCATTCGCGCCTTTGCCCGCGTTTCGCTGCGCGAGCCGTCGGCGTTCAGGCCGGTTGAAACGATGCAAACTTTTCCAAGGCGATGGTCGAAGACGACTAGGCTGTCGTAAAAACCGACATGGCAATCGGGCAGTTCCAGATCGTTGACGGCGCGGCGCGGGAGTTTCGGCTCGGTGAAATTTTTCAGGTCGTAGCCCCAGTAGCCGAACGCGCCGCCGAGTGGAAACGGCAGATCAATTTCGTCGAGCAATTCAAAGCGCGACATGAGCGCGTCGAGAATGTGCCACGGATTTCCGAAGTGAACGTAGCCGCCGTTGTGAAACGGCGGAATCCGCGAATTCACATTCGCGGCTACGATTTCGCAGCGCGAGCCAAAGGATCGGAATGTGAGAAATGGATTTGCAGCGACGAATGAATACCGCGCTTGCGGCGAGTCGAAGGAATTGCTGCGCAGCAAAATGATTCCGCTTTGCCCGCGCAGATTTTCGACGAGCGATTCGGGCGTGTGCGCGGTTTGAATTTCTTGAATCAGCGGTCGCATGGCTAATTAAAATTGCCAAGTTATTTCGTAGACCGAATTAGTTAGCTTAAGAACTTTGTCGCCAGAGGCCAAAAACGATGACGGTAATTCATCATGGTTCGTCGGCGTTAAGGCTACAACATAATAGCGAGTGCAACTGCGTCCACCGCCCCATTGGGTAAAATAAACTTTCACAAAAATATAATTTTCGTTTGTGGAGTTTGAAAAACCAATATCCCACGGATTTAATTTTGAAATTAAAGGAAAAGAATTTGTAAGTTCAGGATTTTGTCTTTTCTCGAAAAACCAATTGAAAGGATTTCCAGATTCGGTCTTTTCCTCCAATCCTTTTGTTTCAGAGCGCAGCACATTCCAACCGCCAGCCTGATTGATGGATGCTTGCACATTTTGTCTAATTGTTACGAGTTGGCTCTTAATCCATTTTCGGTGTTCGATTTTTGGAAATTGAATTTCAAAACCAATAAAACTAATTACGATTAGAACCCAAATCAAATGCCAAGTTGGATGCTTCGTGATGTGTTGTTGGCTTCGCTTTGAAAATAAAGCCGCTAAAACCCGAGCAATTAACCCGAGCAATAAAATGCCTCCCAACCAACCGATAATGAAAAATGTTAAGGGCATTTAATTTTACGCAAAGGCCCTCGGCGTGATCGCGGGCGGGCCGACGCGGCGTTCGTAGTCGCGGATGATGGCGATGACTTCGTCCACGTCGTCGGTGATTTTCACGAGGTCGAGGTCGCCGGGGCTGATGAGCTTATTTTTTTCAAGGCGAGTTTTCATCCACGCGATGAGGCCTTTCCAGTATTCGCGGCCAAAGAGAATGAGCGGGAATTGCGGGATGCGCTGCGTCTGCACGAGCGTCAGCACTTCAAAAAATTCGTCGAGCGTGCCGAAGCCGCCGGGCATGAACACAAAACCGAGGCTGTATTTCACGAAGCAGACTTTGCGCGCAAAAAAATAATGGAAGTGGATCGGGATGTTGGAAAAACGGTTGCCGCTTTGTTCGTGCGGCAGCTCGATGTTGAGGCCGACGGATTTGCCGCCGGCGTGTGTCGCGCCTTTGTTGGCGGCCTCCATGATGCCGGGCCCGCCGCCGGTGATGACCGCGAGATTGTGCTTGGCCAGTTTTTTGGCGAGGTCCTGCGTGGCGCGATAATATTCGTCAGTGGGCTTCGTCCGCGCGGAGCCAAAAATCGTCACGGCCGGGCCGACTTGGGACAGCGTCTGGAACGAATCCACGAACTCGGCCATGATGCGGAAGATGCGCCACGGGTCTTCGCGGATGAAATTGTTGTCGCTCATGGCTCAAAGATAAGCGCGGCGGGGAAATGAAACAAGCGCGGGAAAAAATTGCCACAGAGACACAGAGGCGCAGAGGCAAGACAAGAATTTTTTGGTGGTGTCCGAATTTGGAGTGCGCGGACACGTCCGCGCTTTGGAACACCGCGACATGTCGCGGCGTGGGAAAGCGGCGACTTGTCGCCGCACTCCAAATCAGGCCACCGCCTTTTCTCTGTGTCTCTGTGCCTCTGTGGCAAAATAAAAAAGCCGGAGAAAATAAATTTCTCCGGCTTGTTGTAGAATCAATTTCACGAGCAACCGAGGCTTTCGCCGCAGTTCAGGCATTTGTAGCACGCGCCGTTGCGCACGGCGACGTGGCCGCAGGTCGGGCAGGTCGGCGCGTCGCCTTGATTTTGGAATGAACTGGTCAACGTGAGCCGCGAATGGCCATGGCCATTTCCATTTTGTGATTTCACGTCGAGCACTTCGTTGTCCTCGGCGATGGCGAGTTCAGGCACCGGGCGGTTTATTTTTTTTTTCATCTCCTCGAGCAGGCCGGGCATGGCGAGTTCGGGCTGCGTGCGCGCGACGTTAAGGCTTTCGCGATAGCCGGGGACAAATTGCAGCGCGAGCCAGCGGAAAACGTAATCGGTGATGGACGACGCGTTGCGGATCTCGGCGTTTTTCGTGAAGCCGCTCGGCTCGAAGCGCTGGTGCGCGAACTTGCGGACGAGCGCCTCGAGCGGCACGCCGTATTGAAACGCCATGCTGCTCAACGTGCCGATGCTGTCCATCAGGCCGCCGATGGTCGAACCTTCCTTGGCCATCGTGATGAACAATTCGCCGGGCTGGCCGTCCTCAAAAAGTCCGACGGTGAGATAACCTTCGTGGCCGGCGATGTCGAATTTGTGCGTGAGCGCCTGGCGCGTGTCGGTCAGACGGCGGCGCAACGGCTTGCCGGATTCGTGGCGCAATTTTGTGACTTCGTTTTCGAGTTCCTTGATGCGATTTTCGAGCGGCGCGATGTCGGCGACGGAAGCGGCAACAGTTTTATCGCCGCCTTCGTTGGTTTTTTTAGTGTTCAACGGCTGCGAACGTTTCGAGCCGTCGCGATAAATGGCGACGCATTTCAGTCCCATTTTCCACGCCTGAACGTAAGTGTCGCGGATTTTCTCGACGGTGCAGGCGCTCGGCATGTTGACGGATTTGGAAATCGCGCCGCTGATGAACGGCTGCGCGGCGGCCATCATTTTCAAGTGCGCGAGATAACCGATGCTGCGCTTGCCTTTGTGCGCCTTGAACGCACAGTCGAACACGGGCAAATGTTCTGGCTTCAATCCGCTGGAAATAATTTTGCCATTTTCCTCGACGTCTTCAATCGTGTCGTGCTTCTCGATGTGCGCGATGATGTTTTTGATTTCGGCTTCACTGTAATTCATCCGGCGCAACGCATCCGGCACGCCGCGATTGACAATCTTCAACATGCCGCCGCCCGCGAGCAGTTTGTATTTCACCAGCGCGATGTCGGGCTCGACGCCGGTCGTGTCGCAATCCATCAGGAACGCAATCGTGCCGGTCGGCGCGAGCACGGTGACTTGCGCGTTGCGATAGCCAAATTGTTTTCCTTTTGCGAGCGCGCCGTCCCAAGTTTTGCGCGCCTCGGTTTTGAGGTAATTAAATTCCGCGCTCGGCTGGATTTGTTCGACGGCGTCGCGATGCAATTTGATGACGCCGAGCATGGATTCGACGTTGTCCTTCGCGACGGTTTTTTCAACACCGGCGCAGCGCGCGTCGTGATAACCTTTGAACGCGCCGACATTCGCGGCGATTTCCGCGCTCTGTTCGTAAGCGTGGCCGGTCATGATCGAAGTGATCGCGCCCGCGAGCGCGCGGCCTTCGTCGGAATCGTAAGGCAAACCGTAGCTCATGCAGAGCGAGCCGAGATTCGCGAAGCCAAGTCCGAGCGTGCGGAAAATATGGGAATTTTCCGCGATGTCTTTCGTCGGATAACTCGCGTTGTCCACGAGAATTTCCTGTGCGGTGATGTAAATGCGCACGGCGGCTT
>CAXUBD010000087.1:0-5897 GCA_964249225.1 uncultured Verrucomicrobiota bacterium
AGGCCGAGCCGTCAATATCGCTGACGGTTAAAATCGTTTTATCTTTCAAAGCCGCCAGGATTCTATCCAGACGCCGCGTCTCCGACTGGCTGATAAAAAGTATGTGGCAGGTTTTGATGTCTTCGACGCGGCGATAACGCTCCACGACAAATTTTCTGCCATTCACGGTTTCATCCCGCACCGCATCATCGAGCAACGCGCCGAATGGATCATCGCCCAGAATCCCGATGACCAATGGCGAATCGGGCTGGTCAAAGGCGTTGGTCGGCCATTCGGTGAAGTGCGCAAAGTTAAAAAGAAAAACGGCTTTGAGCGGATATTCGCGCGAAACCTCCTGGCTGCGCGCCTCGCCCACGCCGAGACAAAACAACAGCAGCCATAAACCAAAAACAAAAAATCCCGCCCGTTCCCGTTGTCGAAATTTTGAAAACGGGCGGAACATCGCGCGTGCCGGGCGATTTTGACTTTGTAGAATTAAAACCTCCATGTGACTTTGCCGTAAACGCTGCGCACGATTTGTTCCTGGGCGGGTCCGGCAAAGCCGGATTCGGGATGCTGATCATGCAACAGGTTTTGCCCGGTGATGGAAATTTCAAGATTTTTCGTGGCGTGCCAGCCGAGGCGGACATTCATTTCTGCGTAACTGGGCACGGTTCCCGCCGTGCCGCCGTTATTATTATGAACGGTGTCAATCCAGCGCAAGCCCAGGTCCAGTTCCGTTCGGCAGGGCAAATCCATGGACGAACGCAGAAAGATTTGGTTTTGCGGATCGGCGGTTTCGTTCAACGCATTGTCGAGATCGGTCTGGCCGGATTTGACGTGAACCTGTTCTTTCAAAAAATCATAGCCGCCGTGCAGCCGCCACCAATCGAGAATTTGATAATCGGTGCTGAACTCGGCGCCATAAGTTTCCGCTTCGAGACCGTTGGCAAAAACGTGGGGCAGTAAAAAATCGGCGGCGGGGCCGGGGCTTAAACTGCGGAGGTCATTGTATTCGTTGTAAAAAGTCGAAATGGAAGCGGACACTTTTGAACCGAGCTGGGCGCGATAACCCAGTTCGTAAGCGATCACGGTTTCCGATTCAAAGCCGGGGCCGCCGGCTTGAAAAGTTTGCAATGGCGGCGGCAGAAAGGTCGGTATTTCCAAGTCCCGGTCAAAGCGCGAGGGCGTTCGCACGGCGCGCGAAATCGCCGTCCAAAGCATTTGCTTGGGCGTGACATTCCATTGCAGCCGCACATTGGGTTCCACTTCAAAACCGGTGTAATCGTTATGTTCGATTTTGGTGCCCAGCGTGAGGAAAACATTTTTGAGCAGATTGATTTCGTCCTGCACGAACGCGTTGAATAAATTGTGATCCAGCGTGGCGGGCAGGAAAAGCACTTGATGCGCGTTCCTTTCACCCTCATCTGTGAACCGATATCCCAAGCCCCAAACAAATTTATTGCGCGCACCCAAGCCGAAGCGATTCTGAAAATCCAAGTCGTAAGTATTAAGATCGTCAATCAAGGTGCCCAATGGCCCATAAGGGAATGACAGGTGCGTCCGGTCATAATATGCCTGCAAGCTCGTGTCGGCCTCATCCGAAATGGTGTGGGTCCACCGGCCCACGATGTTTCCTCCGCCAACGCTTTCAGTGCCCGCCGGCAAATTTTCGTGGCCGCCATAAACATCGCCCTGCAAAGTGAATTTATTTTGCAGAGACGGCTCGGCATCCACGCGGAAACCGCCCTGACCTTGGCGCGATGCATCCGAGGCTTGACCGCCATTGGCGAAAACTTCGTTGCCCCGGTCGAAATACTTGCCATAGACGCGAAAAAAAACATTCGTGCTTAATGTGCCGCCGTAGCGCACGCCGGTGAAATCCTGCAGTTCGGTTCCGCCGCCGGCTTCGAGGTAAAGTCCTTGGGTGTCTTTGGCGCTCTTGCTGGTGATGTTGATCACGCCGTTGACCGCGTTGGCGCCCCACAACGTGCCGCCCGGTCCGCTGATGACTTCGATGCGATCAATGTCTTCCAGCAAATAATCCTGCATGTTCCACAGCACACCGCCATAGAGCGGCGTATAAATCGCCCGGCCATCCATCAAGACCAGAAGTTTATTGCCCTGATTGGCATTGAACCCGCGCGCGCTGATGTTCCAGTCATGCGAATTTTGCTGCGCCACTTCCAGGTTGTCCGCCAGCCGCAGCGCTTCGGGAATGCTCGACGCGCCGGAGCGGCGAATGTCTTCGCCGGTGACGACCTGGATCGCTGCCGGTGCCTGGCCCAATGGTTCGGGCTGTTTGGCTACGGAGGTGACTTCCTGATCCATCAGTTCTTCCAAGCTCATCTTTTTGAATGTGGCGAGGACCTCAGAATTGGTTTTGCCCGTGCCCGCTGGTGGCGGGGTCAATTCATCCGCGCTGGTTTTCGGCACGATGGCGATGGCGAATCCCAGCATCACGCAGGACAATTTTTTAAAACGAATTAACATTTCCATATTTTATTTGGGCATGAATCGCGCTTTCGATTTGAAAGCGCGATTCAATGGGTGCTGATTTTTTCGGTTCATTGCCAACACTATTTTTGATTGCGGGCATATTCCGCAATCAAAATGTGAACCCAAAACCCTCCTGTCTGCCTGTACATTTTTAAAATCTCATCGCGCTTCCATTACGGTCGCGCCAGAGCGTCGGCTAAAGATTCCATGCAAACAGGCTTTTTTTGAGTCGCGTTACCAATTCCGATTATGCTAAAAATAGATCCTGTTCCGTTCCGCAATGCATCCCGGCGATTTCTTTTAATCCATCCACTATGAGTTTGTAAAACTGTTTTTCTGTCGGCAACTTCGCCCAGTGCGGGGGCAACCAATCAAAACTTTCATGAGAACTTTTTTTGGATTTTGTTCAAACAGGCGCGAATTTAATTTTCACTATAATCGGGAAAATTTATCGTTCAAACTGCTACCAAGACGCCTTGAAAAAACAGGGGCGGTTTTTTCTTTTGATCGGAATTATGTCATGTCGGTTGATGAGGTCCCGATCGCGCGGTAAGTGACGGTAACCATCCAATCGGCATAATTGGGATCAAGCGGCTTCATCGCATGGACGATTTGCTGGCGGAAATTAGTTTCAACCAGCGTGCCCTGACCGGGCCAGATTTTGAATTGCACGCGCAAATAATTCCAGCCGCCCGGTTCCGTCGCCTCCACTTTTCCCAGTTCCGGTTGGGTCAAAATGATTCCACCGAATTGCCGCCAGGTTCCCTTGGCCACCTCTTCGATTTTTTCAAAAAATTTCTGCGGGTCGGCTTCTGCGGGAACCTGGATGTCGGCATAGGCATAAATGCCATCGTGCGGAAAGCGGCTGACATTGCCGATGTTCCGGTTGGGCACGAAGATTTCTTGGTTGTAAAAATTGATCAGCTTCGTGAAGCGCAAACCGATTTGCTCGACCCGGCCCACCGTGCTGGCCATCGTGCCGGACAATTCCACCAGATCACCCGCGTCCATCACGTTGGAAAAAATCAACGTCACGCCGGTCACCAGATCCTGCACCAGACTTTGCGATCCAAAGCTGATCGCCAGCCCGATGATCGAGGCGCTGGCCAGATAAGTATTCAAGTTGACATGAAATCCCTCGACCAGCACAAAGCCGATTGCCAGAAAATAAATCACAAACGTAATCGCACTGACGATCAAGCGGGTCAGCGTGATGAATTTCGGCTTTTGCGTCACGAAGCCAAACGGATTTTTTTTCTCATGGCTTTTGTTGATGGACCATTCGCTGATGTGACGCAGGATTTTCACCGCCATATGCACCAGGAACGCGAGCCCGATCACGATCAAAACTTGCACCTCGGGCGTGGTTCGGTGCCACAAGTTACCCAATGCCGTATTATCAAAAATCCGGTTTAAAATGGTTGGCGTATTTGTTTCCAAGCAATCAAGTGTTGATGTTTTGAGCGGTGGCCGCAATTTAAATTTAGCTCACTGCGGCGCGGTCAACGACGGCTGTCATTCCCGCCCGTCTCAGCATTATCGGACGAAATTAGAACAAAAGAATTTCATGATCCACCTTCGTCAAATTATTTCCGGGCTTTTAGCGAACTTCATGCCAAGCGAACACAGCATCGGATGCAGACAAACCTGTATCTCCATCTTGCAAATCGCTGCATCAATCATTCCGGCCATGCAAATTGCAGTTGAACGGCCGGCGATTCTTTAAGAAAAAGATTTTTTTTGTCTGCAAATTGTTCAGTCTGTCTTGTGGCATGTCTTTAGCTGAAAAATTACACAATGGACACCGCCATTGTTGCCATGGAAAAACAACTTGTCCCCGAGCGCCATCGCGTTGCGATTGAAAGCGTGACGCCTGAAATTGACGCCGGGCGTTTTGCCATCAAACGCACCATAGGCGATTGCGTCACCGTGGAGGCTGATATTTTTGCGGATGGACATGATAAACTGTCGGCCGTTTTGAAATTTCGCGCTGAACGTGCTCTGGCTTGGATCGAAGTATTCATGGAACCGACGGTCAACGACCGTTGGCGTGGCACGTTTATCGTGACGGAATTGGGAAATTATTTTTATACCATCGAGGCATGGGTGGATTCCTATAGTTCATGGCGGAAAGATTTTGAAAAAAAACTTCTTGCGGCCCAGGACATCTCAATGGAAGTGCAAATCGGCGCCGGATTGATTGAGGCCGCAGCCCGACGCGCCGATGCAAAGGACGCGGGCCAGCTTCAGCAATGGGCCGATGAATTATACAATGAAAAAAATCCGGCGGGAAGTTGGCATCCCGAACATGAGCTGGACGATACGCTGGCAAAATTGATGACCAAGTATGCGGATCGCGCGAATGCCACGATTTACAATAAAGAGTTGCGCGTGATCGTGGACCGCCCTCTGGCCAGTTTCAGCGCGTGGTACGAAATATTTCCACGTTCATTTGGGCGCGAGGCGGGTAAACATGGCGCATTCAAAGATTTGGAACCCCAGTTGGAGCGCGTCGCCAAAATGGGTTTTGATGTTTTATATCTCCCGCCCATCCATCCGATTGGAAAATCATTTCGCAAAGGGAAAAACAATAATGTTGCATGCAGTCCCGGCGAACCGGGCAGTCCGTGGGCGATTGGATCGGCCGAAGGCGGCCATAAATCCATTCATCCCGAACTCGGCACACTCGAAGATTTCAAAAATCTGATCGCGCGCGCGAAGGAATTCAAAATAGAGATCGCCATGGACATCGCATTCCAATGCTCGCCCGACCATCCATATATTCGTGAACATCCCGAATGGTTCCGGCATCGTCCCGACGGCTCGATTCAATACGCCGAAAATCCGCCGAAAAAATATCAGGACATCGTCCCGTTTGACTTGGAATGCAACGACTGGAAAAATCTCTGGCAGGAATTGAAAGGTGTCTTTGATTTTTGGATTGAGCAGGGAGTGAAAATTTTCCGCGCGGACAATCCGCACACGAAATTTTTTGTGTTTTGGGAATGGTGCATCGGCGAACTAAAATCGAAAAACCCCGAACTGATTTTTCTCGCCGAAGCGTTCACGCGGCCCAAGCCGATGTATCGCCTCGCCAAACTCGGCTTCACGCAAAGCTACAATTATTTTCCTTGGCGCAATTCCAAGGACGAATTGGAAGCATATCTCACCGAAATCACGTCGCCACCCGTCTCCGAATTTTTCCGCGCGAACATATGGCCGAACACGCCCGACATTTTGCCGCAAAATTTGCAGCTCGACGGACGCGCGGCGTTCGCAATTCGTTTTGTGCTCGCGGCCACGCTTGGTGCGAGTTATGGCGTTTACGGTCCGGCGTTTGAACTGGGCGAAAATGTCCCGCGCGAGCCAGGCGCGGAGGAATATCTGGACTCCGAAAAATACGAAATCAAAAATTGGAA
>CAXUBD010000087.1:5907-7831 GCA_964249225.1 uncultured Verrucomicrobiota bacterium
GCGTCGCGCTTGCGGCGGCCCTGTCATCGACCTATGGAATCTATAACGGATTTGAGCTGCTCGAACACGATCCGGTCCCGGGCAAGGAAGAGTATCTGAACTCCGAAAAATACGAAATCAAAAATTGGAATCTTGCCGCCGCGCAGCCATTGGAAAATCTGATCACGCGCGTGAATCAGATTCGCCGCGACAATCCAGCGCTGCAATCAAATCTCAATCTGCGTTTTCACACCGTGGACAATGATCAAATCATCGCTTACACCAAAACTGCCGACGATGGCACCGACACGATTTTAACCGTCGTCAATTTGAGCCCGCATTACAAACACAGCGGCTGGATCACGCTGCCGCTCGCTGATTTCCAACTTGATCCGAAACGCACTTATCAGATGCATGACCTTTTGAGCGATGCGCGTTATTTGTGGAAAGGCGAAAAAAATTACGTCGAGTTGGATCCCGAAAAAACTTCCGCGCATATTTTCCGTCTGCGCCGACACGTCCGCACGGAACATGATTTTGACTATTTCCTTTGAACTTAAATGAGCACCGAAACTGAAATCCTGAAAAAGCCGGCGGAGAAAAAATCCGGGCGCGCGCTGCTGCAAAAAAATCCGCTTTGGTATAAAGGCGGCGTCATTTACGAGCTGCACGTCCGCGCGTTTTGCGACAGCGACGGCGATGGCACGGGCGATTTTCGCGGGCTGACGAGCAAGCTGGATTATCTGCAAAATCTCGGCGTCACCGCGCTCTGGCTGCTGCCGTTTTATCCGTCGCCGCTGAAAGACGACGGCTATGACATCGCGGATTATTACGGCGTGCATCCGATGTATGGCACGCTCGCGGATTTCAAAAACTTTTTGCGCGAGGCGCACAAAAGAAATTTGCGCGTCATCACCGAACTCGTTTTGAACCACACGTCCGACCAGCACGCGTGGTTTCAACGCGCGCGCCGTTCGCCGCCCGGTAGCAAGTTTCGCGATTATTACGTTTGGAATGATTCGCCGGAAAAATATCTCGGCACACGCGTGATTTTCAAGGACACGGAACTCTCCAACTGGACTTGGGATGCGACGGCGAACGCATTTTATTGGCACCGATTTTTTTCGCACCAACCCGATTTGAATTTCGACAATCCCGCCGTCCACGAGGAAATGATCAAGGTCATAGATTTCTGGTTCGACCTCGGCGTGGACGGCGTGCGCCTCGACGCCGTGCCGTATCTTTATGAACGCGAAGGCACGAGTTGCGAAAATCTGCCGGAGACGCACGCGTATCTGAAAAAATTGCGCCAGCACGTTGACGAAAAATACGGCGACCGGATGCTGCTCGCCGAGGCGAACCAATGGCCGGACGACGCCGTGAAATATTTCGGCGAAGGCAAAGGCGACGAGTGTCACATGGCGTTTCATTTTCCGCTGATGCCGCGATTGTTCATGGGTTTGCGCATGGAAGATCGCGTTCCCATCGTTGACATTTTGCAGCAGACGCCCGCGATTCCTGAAACCGCGCAATGGGCTTTGTTCCTGCGCAATCATGACGAACTCACGCTTGAAATGGTGACGGATGAGGAGCGCGATTATATGTATCGCATGTATGCGCACGTGCATCAGGCGCGGTTGAATCTGGGAATTCGCCGCCGTCTCGCGCCGCTTTTGGGCAATGATCGCAAACGGATTGAACTTCTGACCGCGCTTTTATTTTCTTTGCCCGGCACGCCTGTGATTTATTACGGCGACGAGATCGGCATGGGCGAAAATATTTATCTCGGCGACCGCAACGGCGTGCGCACGCCGATGCAATGGAGCGCGGATAAAAACGCCGGTTTTTCCCGCGCGAATCCGCAAAGTCTTTTTCTGCCGATCAATCTCGATCCGGAAAATCATTACGAAGCCGTCAACGTCGAGGTGCAGGAGCGGAACAATTA
>CAXUBD010000087.1:7841-8596 GCA_964249225.1 uncultured Verrucomicrobiota bacterium
CTCGCTGCTCTGGTGGATGAAGCGGCTCATCGCGCTTTACAAACGGCAAAAAGCGTTCGGCGCGGGCACGATTGAATTTCTTGAACCGGAAAACCGGAAAATTTTCGCGTGCATCCGCCGTTATGAAAACGAAATCATTTTGGTCGTTGCCAATCTGTCGCGCTTCGTGCAGCCGGTTGAACTAGATTTGTCCAAATTCCAAAATCTCGTGCCGGTCGAACTTTTTGGCCGCGCAGAATTTCCGATCATCGCCGACAAACCGTATCCGCTCACGCTCGGTCCGCACGCATTTTACTGGTTTGCGCTCGAAGCGAAAACTCCGCCGCAAGTCGAATCCGCCGGTGCGCCCATCGGCGCGACGGCGCGGACGCTGTTGACCGTCGAGGAAGATTGGGAAGAAATTTTCAGCGATCAAAATCATTGGCAGCTCGAACGCGCGCTGCAAGCGTGGCTGCCTTCGCGCCGCTGGTTCGGCGGCAAGGCGCGCACGATCAAAAATGTGCGCGTCTCGGAAATCATCCGCGTGCCCGTGGCGGCGTCTCGGCAGAGCGCCGCAAATTCTTCGGAAGAAAATTCACCGGCACTCTCCCGAGATGCCGCCACGCAAAAATGTTTCTTCACTTTTTTGCAAGTCGAGTATGTCCAAAGCGAGCCGGACATTTATGTTTTGCCGCTCGCGTGCGCGCTGGAAAAAGAAGCGGAAACAATTTCCGCCGACTGGGCGCCGCTCGTACTCGCGCGCGTGAACGTGAATT
>CAXUBD010000087.1:8606-9408 GCA_964249225.1 uncultured Verrucomicrobiota bacterium
ATTTACGACGCCATCGCCGATAAAAATTTCAGCGCGGCGGTTCTCGGCTTGATTTCGCGCCAGCAAAATCTTGAGGGCCTTTCCGGACAACTGGAAGCCACGCACACGCCTGAATTTGAAAAAATAATTTCCGAAGGCGGCGCACTTGAACCCAGCGTCGGCAAATCCGAACAAAGCAATTCCGCCATCATTTTTGGCGACAAACTGATGCTGAAATTTTTCCGTCGCCTCGATGAAGACACGAATCCCGATCTGGAAATCGGGCGTGTGCTGACCGCGCAAAAATTTCCGTTCGCGCCACCGCTCGCTGGCGCATTGGAATATCGCTCCGGCAAAGACGAGCCGGCGACCGTTGCGCTGCTGACTTCATTTGTTCCGAAAGCTAAGGACGCGTGGGAATTCACTTTGGACGCACTCGGAAAATTTTACGAGCGCGTCCAAACGTTGCCGAAGGAAACAAGTTCGCCGCAAATGCCCGACGCTTCGCTGGCGAATCTCGCGGCCACCGCGCCAAGCGAACAGGCGCGCGAAATGATTGACACCTATCTTGAAAGCGCGCGCGTTTTGGGCGAGCGCACGGCGGCGATGCACCTCGCGCTCGCCAGCGAAACGGAAAATCGAAGTTTTGCGCCGGAATTGTTTTCGCCGCATGGACAAAGGGGATTGTTTCAGTCCATGCGCAATCTCACGCGCCAGAATTTTCAATTGCTCGCGCGCCAGCCGAAAAATTTCACGCCGGAAATTTCCGCGCAGGTGCAGCAACTCCTCGCGCTCAAGCCGGAAGTTTTGAAACGGCTGCGCG
>CAXUBD010000087.1:9418-10292 GCA_964249225.1 uncultured Verrucomicrobiota bacterium
GTGCTTTATACCGGCAAGGATTTTCTGATCATTGATTTTGAGGGCGAACCGGCGCTGGCCATCAGCGAACGCCGTTTGAAACGTTCACCATTGACCGATGTCGCGGGCATGATCCGTTCGTTTCACTACGCGAGCTACGCGGCGTTGCTGAAATTTTTGGAGCGCGGCGAACCGGCGGAAGGCCAGCTTGCGTTGCTGTTGGCATGGTCAAAATTTTGGGCGCGCTGGGTCAGCGCGGTTTTTTACCAAGCCTATTTACAGGCGGCGAAGGGCGCGTCGTTTTTGCCGTCGAATGAATACGAGCTGCTAATGATGATGGAAATATTTCTGCTGCGAAAGGCGGTCTATGAACTCGGTTACGAGCTCAACAACCGGCCGGATTGGGTGAAAATTCCGTTGCAAGGGATTCTGGAATTGTTGCCGGAAAAAACTGAAGCGAAATTTGAATCAAAATCGGAAGCACAAAATTTATGAGCAAATACATTTGTGTTCACGGCCATTTTTACCAGCCGCCGCGCGAAAATCCGTGGCTTGAGGCCGTCGAGTTGCAGGAGTCAGCGGCACCGTATCACGACTGGAACGAGCGCATCACTTACGAATGTTACGCGCCGAATGCGCGCGCGCGCTTGCTGGATGACGAAGGGCGCATCGCAAAAATTGTCAGCAATTATTCGCGCATGAGTTTTAATTTTGGGCCGACAGTTTTGTCGTGGATGAAGGAAAAAATGCCGGAAATCCACGATGCGATTGTCATGGCCGACAAAAAAAGCTGCGAACGTTTTTCCGGCCACGGCTCGGCGATCGCGCAGGTCTACAACCACATGATTTTGCCGCTCGCCAACACGCGCGACAAGCACACGCAGATCATCTGGGG
>CAXUBD010000088.1:0-2276 GCA_964249225.1 uncultured Verrucomicrobiota bacterium
GTCGAAGTCGTCCCGGAAAATGACGGCTGGCATTTTAAAATTTTGACGGACGTAAAAAATCCGCAGTTGGCCGAACTGCAAACGGGCTTTGATGATGCCAACTGGGAAAAAGTGGATACGAAGGGTGATGCAAATTCTCTGAATGAACCGGCACAGGCCATTTATCGTCTTCATGTTTCCATGGATGCGGGCCAGCTTGGTGATGAAGCGGTGCAGTTAAAAATCGGCCGCATTGATGACCGCGGCTGGGTTTATGTCAACGGCAGGCTCGTGGGCGAATCCCACGATTGGGCATCCTCGCCGAGTTTTGAGATCAAACCGTTTTTGCACGTCGGCGAAAATATAATCGCCATCGCGGTCGTGAACGAAGACGGTGCCGGCGGCCTTGGCAACGATGTGACTTTGAAATTTTTGAAAAAGAACGAGCCGTCAAACTGGCAGCGGAGCGTTTTCAATGGTTACGCGCAGGTCATTGTGCAATCTACGAAGGAAGCCGGTAAAATAAAACTCACGGCAACGGCGGACGGGCTGGAACCGGCGAGCGTGATGATTGATACAGAAAAATCGTCGCAACCGGATGAATTCGCTTCGAAAACAACTGATGCAGATTATTTGGAGAACTTCAAACCAGTTAAAGCGCCACCGGTCACCGGACTTATTTTAAAAAAAGGTGATCGTCTCGCGATTTGCGGCGATTCCATCACCGAGCAGCGGATGTATTCACGGCTCATGGAGGATTACCTGACGATGTGCGTGCCGCAACTGCAAGTCTCGGTGCGCCAATATGGTTGGAGCGGCGAACAAGTGCCGGGTTTTCTCTCGCGCATGACCAATGATTGTTTGCGCTTCAAGCCGACCATCGCCACGACTTGTTATGGCATGAACGATTTCAAGTATCGCTCTTTTGAAGACGGCATTGGGCAAACCTATCTGACCAATTCGACGAAGATGGTGGACATCTTCAAGGCAAATGGAATCAGGGTGGTTCTCGGTTCGCCCGGTTCGATCAGCAAAGTTCCGCCGTGGGTCAAATCAACCGCCGTCACGACGGAAGATTTGGATTTGAGCTTGTGCCAGTTTCGCAATTTGGACATCGCGCTCGCCACGCAGGAAAAGGTTAGATTCGCCGATGTGTTCTGGCCGATGCTCGTCGGAAATTTTACCGGACAACAGAAATACGGAACCAACTACGGCATTCCCGGCAATGACGGCGTGCATCCGCATTGGGCCGGTCACACGATCATGGCTTATGCCTATTTGAAGGCTTTGGGTTTGGATGGCGACATCGGGACTTTCACCATTGATTTGAAGCGCAACAAAATCAAAGTTTCTGACGGCCACAAAGTGATCTCTGCTAAAGTCGGAGAATATGAAATTGAAAGCACGCGTTATCCGTTCTGTGCGTGTGAACCGGACGGTCAAGTTGCCGCATCTTATCCGATCTGCGGTCAGGATGGAATTGATTCGGACAACAGCATCCGTTCGGGAATGACGCTTGTTCCGTTCAACGAACAATTGAACCGGTTGATGCTAGCGGTAAAAAACACCAGCGCTAAAAATTATCAAGTCACTTGGGGTGATGAGAGCAAAAAATTCACCGCGCAGCAGTTGACGGCGGGAATCAATCTGGCCACAGAATTTACGAGCAATCCATTCAGCGTCGCCTTCGCCAAAGTGGACGCAGCGGTCGCGGCCAAACAGGCTTACGAAACCAAGGAAATTCAAAAACTATTTCGCGGCGGCAATGGGACGAACGATCCACAAATTCGCGGTGACAACCGTATGAGTATTACACAAATCACAGCCCACACGGACGAAATCATTGCCGACGCTGAAAAAGAACACGATACCCTGGCATCTGCGGTTCAGTCGGCTTTTGGGCCGGTGAACCATGTGATCAAAATCATGGCGGAATAAAAAATTAATGAGACCAATAATTTGTTTTACGGTTTTGACGGTCGCGCTTTCCGCCGGACTGGCTGTGCCCGCCGCCGAATTTCATCTGTCGGATTACGTCCAGCCATTCGTCGGTTCGCAGGGTGAAGGCAACACGTTTCCCGGACCTTCCGCGCCGTTCGGCATGGTGCAAATCAGCCCGGACACCGACACGACGAACTGGGACACGGACTCCGGCTATGAATATGCCGACCCGACCATCATGGGTTTCACGCTCACGCATCTGAGCGGGACGGGCTGCCCTGACCTTGGCGATTTTTTATTCATGCCACAGGTCGGCCAGCCGGAATTTGTCGCTGGTCCCAAAGACCGCCCCGAGC
>CAXUBD010000088.1:2286-9807 GCA_964249225.1 uncultured Verrucomicrobiota bacterium
GAGCAAGGTTATCAATCGTTGTTTTCGCACGCGGACGAATCCGCTTCCGCTGGTTATTACAAAGTGAAGCTGCAAAAGTCCGGCGTGACCACCGAACTTACGACGGGTGAACGCGCGGGAATTTTACGCTTCACATTTCCAGCGAGCAACGAGGCCTCAATTCTGACGGACTTGAGCCACGTCATCAACGGCGGCCGCTGGCGCGTGGCGGAATCGCGCGTGCGCATTGAGGATAATTCTACGATCACCGGTTTTCATCTGGTGAATGGCTGGGCCAAGGAACGCTATCTCTATTTTGCTGCGCGTTTTTCCCGTCCGTTTGACGAGGCGCAAATTATCAGCAACGGCAAGCCGCTGTTTTACAATAGTTACACCAATTACCGTTTTCGCAGCCGCAATGAAGCCGCCGCAACCAACCTGCAATTTCTGGCCAAATATAAAACACACGCAAATGAAGTCATTCAAGTAAAAGTCGCGGTCTCCGCCGTGAGTGCGGCGAACGCGCTGCAAAATCTCGACGCGGAAATTCCCGGCTGGAATTTTGACACGCTCCGCGAAGCCACGCGCGTCAAATGGGACAAGGAATTGAGCAGGATTCAGATTGAAGGTTCGGAGGAACAGAAGACGACTTTTTACACATCACTATATCACGCGTTTTTGACGCCGAATCTTTACCAGGATGTGAACGGCGAGTATCGCGGCTTCGACCAAAATATTCATCGCGCCGAAAATTTTACCGAATACACGGTGTTCTCGCTGTGGGACACTTTCCGCGCCGAGCACCCGCTGCTGGCGCTAATCCAAGAACCGCGCGATTCGGATATGATCATTTCCATGCTCGCTCATTATGACCAGAGCGCGGATCACTTGCTGCCGATGTGGGAGCTGCAAGGCAATGAAACGTGGTGCATGATCGGCTATCACGCCGCGCCGGTCATCGCCGACGGATTTTTGAAAGGCGTGAAGGGCTTCGATGCCGAGCGCGCCTATGCCGCCATCAAAGCCACGGCGATGAATCCCGATTACGACAGCCTCGCGTCGTATCGCAAACTCGGCTGGGTGCCGTGCGATGAGGAAGATGAATCGCTCTCAAAAACGCTCGAATATGCCTACGATGATTACAGCATCGCGCAGATGGCGAAGGCGCTCGGCAAATCGGCGGATTACGATTACTTCATGAAACGCGCCGCCAGCTACAAAAATATTTACGATCCGAGCTTGGGCTGGATGCGTCCGAAAATTTCCGAGCGCGGCTGGCGGACGCCATTCAACCCGGATGAGTGCGGTGGCGGCACCAACCTTGATGACGTCACTGAAGCAACGAGTTCGCAGTATTCATGGTTCGTGCCGCAGGACGTGCCGGGCTTGATTGCGCTGATGGGCGGAAAAGAAAAATTCGTTGAGAAACTTGATTCACTCTTTAACGCCAAGTTGTCCCAGACATTCATCGATAACATGTCAACCAACGACCTGCGCGGTTGCATCGGTGAATACTGGCACGGCAACGAGCCGAGCCATCATGTTATTTATCTCTACGCTTACGCCGGCCAGCCTTGGAAGACGGCGCAGTTGTTGCATCAGGTGGTGACGACGCAATACGGCAGCGGCCCCGGTTCGCTTTGCGGCAATGACGACTGCGTGCAGATGTCGGCCTGGTATTTGTTCACCTGCATGGGCTTTTATCCGGTTTGTCCGGCAAGTGATTATTATGTGATTGGCGCGCCGCAAATTTCCAAGGCCGTCATGCAGCTTTCCAACGGGAAAAAATTTACGATGACGGCGGAAAATATTTCCGACAAGAACATTTATGTCCAGTCCGTCCGTTTGAACGGCAAGAACTTGGATTCGCCGTTCCTGCCTTACAAGGAATTGAAAAATGGCGGTCAAATTAAATTTGTCATGGGACCGCAGCCAAGCCAATGGGGAACCAAGCCGGTGGTGCCGGAATGATTTTGAACAAACGACTGAATTACCTTATGAAAAATTATCTGTTGATCGCCACCGCCGGAATTTTCTGTCTGGCCGCATTTGGAACCCGCGCGGAAACGAAGGTGACGGTGGATTATCACGACAACGATGAAGCCACGCCGGCGTTCAACTTCAAGACCGTGCCGCGCCCTTCGACCAATGACGCCGCGACGACAGCCAAGTTTATCATCGTGGATGGCGAGGCGGATTCCAACAGCGGCGACCTAGACACGTTGCATGACGGCAAGTTGCCCGAGGAAGCGGACCAGCCGGACGAGAATTTTTTCTTTTCCGCCGGATCGGATGGCGGACGGTTGCAGGTGGATTTGGGAAGTGAAATCAATGTTCGTCAGGTCAACACCTATTCCTGGCATCCCGCCGCGCGCGGGCCGCAAGTCTACAAATTGTATGCGGCTGATGGAACGGCGACCAATTTCAATGCCGCACCGAAAAAAGAAATTTTGCCCGAAGAATGCGGCTGGCAACTCGTGGCTTCCGTCGACACCAAACCGAAAACCGAAGACGGCGGCGGACAATATGGCGTGAGTATTTCCAACACAAACGGCGGCCTTGGTAAATTTCGTTACTTGCTCTTCGACGTTTCCGCGACAGAACACGACGATGATTTCGGCAACACTTTCTTCAGCGAGATTGACGTGGTTGACACCGATGCGCCCGTCATGAATGACACTGTGGCGGTGGCCGCGCCCTTTACCTTCAAGACGGCGGACGGCAAATGCACGATCACGCTGAACACAAAACTGGCGCCGGAATTGAAGGATTGGGCGGAGACCAACCTCGCGCCGGTGCTCGCGGAATGGTATCCGAAAATCACCGCGCTGCTGCCCAGCGATGGTTTTACTGCGCCCGAGCATTTCAAGATCACTCTCAAACCGATGCCCGGCGTCGCTTACACGGCCGGCCGGAATGTGACCGCCAATTCAGACTGGCTGGAAAAGGAAATCGGCAAAGAAGCCGTCGGCTCGCTCGTGCATGAATGCGTACACGTCGTGCAGCAATTTCACGACGACAATAATCCCGGCTGGCTGGTGGAAGGCAGCGCCGATTACGTCCGCTGGTTCAAGTATGAACCGCAGAGCCACGGCGCGGACATTGTCTGGATGAAAAAGCAGCGGAAAAGTTTTTCCCCGCATTACAACGACAGTTATCGCATCACGGCCAATTTTTTGAATTGGGTTTCAGAAAAATATGACAAGGACCTCGTCACCCAATTGAACGCCGCCATGCGCGACAGTCAATACGACGACGGCCTCTGGAAAAAATACACCGGCAAAACCCTCGTTGAACTGGGCGACGATTGGAGAAAAGAAATCATGGCGCAACTCGCCGGCAAAGAATCCTAAAATAGGATTGATTGCGACAAATTCAAGCATCCGGCAATTCTGCAATCAGAGCCTCGGCGAGCAGTTCATATTGCGGCAGCGAGTTGTAAAGTTGCGCGGAGATGCGCAGCAACCTTTTTGGCGCTGCCGGCCAGGAGATGATTGGAACTTCAATCCGGTGATTCAAACGCAACGTCTCTTGCAAAGGATATTCATTGAACGATTGGCGGGGCAGAAAGCCGGATGGCGCGTCGGACAATGGCAACGCGGCCAGCGAACCGATGAATTCCGCCGGGCAAGGTTCTGCAATCTTCAACGCTGCACACAGAATTTTTCGCGCCGCCAGCACGAGTGCGCGATTGTGCGCCATGATTTCCGGCCAGCCACCGGCCATTTGTGTGGCGATGAATCTTATCGCTTCCGGCACGCTTAAAGCCGGCGTCAAGTCGTTCGTGCCCTGCCAGCCAAATTCAATCTGAAATCGCGAGCGGTCCTTGCGCGACGAGTTGGCGCCGTGGCTGATGATCAGCGGACGGATGGCCGACTGTTTATCCAGCCGGACATGCAGCAATGCCGCGCCTTTTGGCGCACACAGCCACTTGTGACAATTGCCGGTGTAATACGCCGCACCCAGCCGGTTCAAATTCAGCGGCACCATGCCCGGCGCATGCGCTCCATCCACCAGCGTGTCCACGCCGCGCCGCGCCAATTCACGGACGAGAAGTTCAATCGGCATGACGATTCCCGTCTGGCTGGTGACATGATCCACCAGCACCAACCGGGTGCGCGGCGTCACCCGTTCCAAAATGGGCGCGATCAATTCATCTTCACGACAAAATGGAAAGGGAATTTTCGCCACCACCACTTGGGCACCGGACTTTTCCGCGACAAAATTCAAGGCGTTGCGGCTGGCATTGTATTCTTGATCCGTCACCAACAGTTCATCGCCCGGTTGGAATGAAAGCGAGCGCAGCACGGTGTTCACACCAGCGGTCGCGTTGGGGACAAAGACAAGATTTTCAAAATCGGCGCCGACAAATTCCGCCAGACATTTTCGCGCGCGATCAAGGTGCGTTTCGAATTCGCGCGCCAGAAATTGCAGCGGCTGCCGTTCCATCCGCATCCGCCATTCGTTTTGAAACTCCAAAACGCGCCGCGGACAGGCGCCAAACGAACCGTGGTTCAGGAACACGATTCCGGGATCAAGCAGCCATTGTTTCGGATCGGCGGCCGGATGGTTCAACGAAGCATCAACAGATTTCACTCGGCGGCAAAATAAACCATGCCGCACAAAATGGAAATGATTTCGCTAGAAGACCGCTTTCGGTTTGAACGCATCACCGTCTGTTCCCTGTGGACTTTGACCTTCATATCAATTAAAAATATGTCCATGCACTCCGCGACAAGCCGCGAAATCAAGGCCGGATCATTTCCCCGTGAAAGTTTTTCCGGACATCAAGCCGCACGCATCACATTCCAAACATTTATGACCAACCTTTTTTTTGCGAAATCCAAACTGTCATTTGCCGCGTTTGTTTTTTTTGCCATCCTCATCAATTTAAATATTACTGCCGCAGCCGAAACCGGTTCGCCGCGCGAACGGTTGTCGCTGGATTTCAACTGGAAATTTCATCTGGGCGACAATTGGGGTTTGGGTGAAAAATTAGACAAGGCTGGCGAAAGCGACGGCCCGGCCAATAGAAATTTCAACGACTCAAGCTGGCGCACGATCAATTTGCCGCACGACTGGGCGGTGGAATTGCCGTTCGATGCCAACGCCAATTATGATCACGGCTACAAACCGGTCGGCCCCGGTTTTCCCACGAACAGCGTCGGCTGGTATCGTCGCACGTTCACTTTGACGGAAGCAGATCGCGGCAAAAAATTGTGGCTGGAATTCGACGGCGTCTATCGCGATTGCCGGATTTTTCTGAACGGCTTTCTGCTGGCGCATCACGAAAGCGGCTACAACAGTTTCCGCTGCGACATCACTGACGTGGCGAATTGCGGCGGGAAAAATGGCGGGAAAAATTCCCTCGCCGTGCGCGTGGACGCATCGCAATTTGAAGGCTGGTTTTACGAGGGCGCGGGAATTTACCGGCACGTCTGGCTGGAAAAAACCTCGCCGCTGGCCATCGCGCCGGATGGGATTTTCGTTTATTCAAAATTCAACAACAATATTCCTGAAGGTCCGGCGGCAATATACGTTGAAACTCTTTTAAAGAATTATCAAACAAATTCCATGGAAAGAGTTCAAGTGACTCAGCAAATTTTCGCGCCAGACGGAAAACAAATCACCCAGGCCATTTCCCGTCCGAGATTTAGTCCGGAAAGAATTGGAAAATCAGAACCTGACCCAATGCATCCTTTGGCTGAAGAAAACATCAGAACACTTTTTGTTTTGCAACAAGGACTCTTGCCGCGTCACGAAAAACTTTTTCCTAAATTTGATCCAACCCAGTCTGCTTTGCCCAAATTTGAACCCGGCCTTTTGCCAATAATCGCAACGCCCGGAGATTTGGAACTTTGGTCGCCTGAAAATCCAAAACTTTACAAGCTCGTGACAACCGTTGAAAGCAGCGGACAAATTGTTGATCAAATGGAAACCGAATTTGGCATCCGCACGGTCGGATTTGACACGACTAATGGATTTTTACTTAATGGAAAACCTTATGCCATCAAAGGCACTTGCGACCATCAAGATCATGCGGGCGTCGGCTCGGCTTTGCCGGATGCGCTGCAAAATTTCCGCGTCGCCAAGTTAAAAGAAATGGGCGCCAACGCCCTTCGCACTTCGCACAACGAACCGACGGCGGAATTGCTCGATGCGTGCGACCATTTGGGAATGTTGGTCATGGACGAAAACCGCCGGCTCGGCAGCGATCCGCAAAATCTCGCGTATCTCGAACAGCAAATCCGCCGCGACCGAAATCACCCGAGCGTTTTCATCTGGTCGCTGGCCAACGAAGAACATTCGGTTCAGCGATCACCCGTTGGCGCGCGCGTTTTTGAAACCATGCAGAATCTGGTTCACCAATTGGATCCGACACGGCTTTGCACGGCGGCGATGGACGGACGCGCGGAAGATAGTAAAGCCGATGGATTTTCATCGGTCATGGATGTCCAAGGTTTTAATTATATCCATCGCGGCGACATGGATAAATTCCACGAATCCAATCCGACGATCCCGTGCATTGGCACTGAAGAATCCAGCGCGTATTACACGCGCGGCATTTACGAAAATACAAAAACTTACCGGTCGGCCTATGACGACAACAAGCCCGACTACGGCACGACGGCGGAGGAATGGTGGACTTACTACTCGGCGCGTCCATGGGCGAGCGGTTCGTTTGTGTGGACGGGTTTCGATTATCGCGGTGAAGCGTCGCCGTTCCATTGGCCGAACATCAATTCAGAATTTGGCATCCTCGATGTGTGCGGTTTTCCGAAAGATATTTTTTATTATTATCAATCGTGGTGGACGGACAAGCCGGTTTTGCATTTGATGCCGCATTGGAACTGGCCGGGCAAGGAAGGCCAGGACATTGACGTTCGCGCTTTCAGCAATTGCGAGGAAGTGGAATTGTTTCTCAACGGCAAAAGTCTCGGCAAAAAAACCATGCCGAAAAATTCCCATTTGCAATGGACGGTTAAATACGCGCCCGGCACGCTGTCAGCGAAAGGTTACACCGGCGGCAAAGTCATCGCGGAAGAAAAAGTTGAAACCACCGGCGCGCCCGCGACGGTTCAATTAAAACCTGACCGCGCCATTATCAACGCCGACGGCAAGGACGTGAGTGTGTTCACGGTTTCAGTGACGGACGCGCAAGGACGAATTGTGCCGGTGGCAAATAATCTGGTTCATTTTGAATTGAGCGGTCCGGGAAAAATCATCGGCGTGGGCAACGGTGATCCGGCCTGCCATGAACCGGATATTTATATGCCAAAATTTCCTGTGCGCTCCGTTTCTCTGAACAGCGGCTGGCGCTGGAAGGAGGTCGCCAACGCGCGCCGCAGCCAGGCTGAATTTGCCACGAACTGCGACGATGCGTCTTGGCCAACGGCCGACGTGCAATCCGGTGACGGCCAGTTGCAGGAACATCTGCAGGCGGTTTTTCGCGTCAGGTTTCAAGCCGGCGAAAACGATTTGGGGGCAGAAAGCATTCAACTCGATTTTGAGCGCATTGATGACGACGGTTATGTTTATGTG
>CAXUBD010000088.1:9817-10121 GCA_964249225.1 uncultured Verrucomicrobiota bacterium
GCACGTCCAGCAGATGCCGGCGGCATTTGAAATAAAACCGTTTTTGCATCCGGGCGAAAACGTCATCGCCGTCGGTGTGTCGAATGATGGCGGCCCGGGCGGCATCAGTGAGGGTGTAAATCTGGAATTTCAGGACAAGCCTATCCAACCGCACTGGCAGCGCAGCGCATTCAACGGCCTTGCACAAGTGATCGTGCAATCCACGCAGGCGGCCGGCGAAATCAAATTAACCGCGTCGGCGGAAGGTTTGTCGCCGGCGGCTGAAGCCCTTAAATCAACTCCAGGCGAAATACAAAACTTGGTG
>CAXUBD010000089.1:0-9965 GCA_964249225.1 uncultured Verrucomicrobiota bacterium
GTGCGTCGGTGGATTCGTCATCCAGGCCATCACCTGCGCGAATGCTGCCCGCCGCCATTTCGGCAAATCGCCCACGCGCCCATCCCGCCACCATGGATTATATTGGCCGAGCACCGCCAGCAGTTCTGTTTTTGATGCAACCATACCGATATATTCTCTAAAACGCTATTTAAGGCAAGTATGTTTTACTTAAAATGTGCTTTTAAGCTGTTTTTATGTCTTTTGGGTCTTATTCAAAATAATCCCGCATTCAATTGCGAGACTCATCTTCGCAGGGGACAATCCGTTCAGTTCTTGGGTTGCGCCGCGTCCGTAGGCAGCAAAAATCCCTTCACGGTTTCAATCTGCGCATAAAAGTTTTCCTGCCAAAGTTTCAGCCGTTGCCGATCCATGAAGGAAAAATCCTCGTTTGTCTTGGCTGCTGTCACGGTCAATTTGCTCTTTTGCAATCCTTCGACCAGCCATTTTCGCATTTGCGTCACTTGAATTTCCTTCGCGCCTAAATCGTTCAACAATTTCTGCCGGAGCTTGGATTTGTCGAACAGATCAAATCCCTCGCCATGAACCTCGTTGCGGATGATGACAAAATCCACCTTGCCGCCGATGGCGTTCACCAGCTTTTGAATCTGATAAATGCTGTCCAGTTCGTGATTGACCGGGCAGGCGATTGTCAGCCGCGCGCCCAGTTTTTCCAATATGTCGGGCAGGCGGGTTTCCTCGAAATAATTCAGGAAGATGCGGGTCGAGGCAGCGCGGCAATCCACCACGACAATATCGCTGTCGGCCAGTGCGAACGTCACTTTATCAATTTCCGTCGGCTGGCCGGCATCAATGAATTCCACTTCTGAATGAAAGCGTTTGAGCGTTGAATTTTCATCGTCGCTGTCGAAGGCGGCATGAGAAATTTCGTGGTCTTTGAGGTATTGGACAAAGTTGACAGCGAAGAAACTTTTGCCCACGCCGCCCTTGCCATTGAGAATGAGGATGAGTCGTTTTTTCATAATTGCTGGTTTGGTTTTTCATCTACGAATTCCACCTCGGCGATTTGCGGCTCAACCTTTTTGGCTGACGCCGGTCGGGTGGAAATGGGTTTGACGGCGGGCTTTTTGCCCGCGCGTTTGCCGGACGATTGTTGCAATACGTCGCGGCAGAAATGCCTCACCGTCGTGTCGCTGACTTCGATGCCGTGCCGCTCGCGTAGGATGGCGACGATGGTGTCAAAGGACGCGCGGTTGCTCCGCAGTTCACCGATGAATTCGGCATGAGGCCGGAGCGCGGCGTAGCGCCCGGCACGTTTCGGGCCGAACCGCACGATCAACTGCTCAATTGGTTCATCTGGAAAATTCATTGGAAAAGTGTTTCCAAACTGTTTTGGAAAGCGGTTTCCGTCTGCCCTTCGATTCACGAAGGAGTCCGGCGTCCACTCTCAAACACGATTTACAGATAGCATTACTTGCCATTCACCTTGCGCACGCTTGGGAGCAGGTTTTTCGAGGTGATGGGATAATTTTCCGTCATGTTGACGATGAAGACGCAATACAGTTTGAAAAATGCCGAGGGATATTTTCGGGAACATCTGCGCGTCGGTGATTACTACATGGAAGGTCAGAGCGTTTCGGGACAGTGGTTCGGCAACGGAGCGGCTGAATTAAAATTGTCGGGCATCACCACTGAAAAAGAGTTTCTGAACCTGTGCCACAACCTTCATCCGCAGACCGATGAACAGTTGACCGAGCGGATGAACACCAAACGGATAACAGTGGATGCGGAGGGTAAAATCCATGAATCAGCCAATCGCCGGGTGTTCTACGATTTCACGTTTTCACCGGCCAAGTCAGTTTCCATTGCGGCGCTGGTGGGAAATGACAAGCGGATTATTGAAGCACACGATGAGGCGGTGACAGTGGCCCTGCGTGAACTGCAATTTTACGCAGCCAGTCGGATTCGGAAGCAGAATCAATATGCACACCGGCTGACGGGTAATCTGGTCGGCGCGGTGTTCCGGCACGACACGTCCAGAGCGTTAGACCCGCACTTGCACAGCCATTGCATCCTGTTCAATGCGACCAAAGATTCAGTCGAGGGCAGTTGGAAGGCATTGGAGATTTGTGAAATGCTGTCGGCCAAAAAGTTTGCCGAGAATGTTTATTATCACGAAATGGTCAGGTCGCTCAATCGGTTCGGCTATCGGGTGCAAAATAATCCGCGCGGTGATTTTGAGATCGAAGGGGTGTCAAAGGAACTGGTCAAAAAGTTTTCCAAACGGCATGACGAGATTGACCGCAAAACGAAGGAACTTTTGGAACGCGAGCCGGACAAGGCGACGCGAAATTTGCAGGAGATTCGGGCGAACATCGCGCACAACGAACGGGCGCGGAAGATCAAGGACGTGGGCCTGACCAAACTGCAATCGCTCTGGCATGAACAAATGTCCAGCGGCGAAAAGGCGGCCGTTCAATCGCTGGCGTCCGGCCGTCCGATTCAAATGGTGAATGGCACGGCGGAACAGGCCGTGAATTGGGCGGAGCAACATTTGTTCGAGCGGCGTTCGGTCGTCCATGAGCATGAACTGTGGCGGCACGCGCTGGAACATTCACGCGGGCAAAATGTGTCGCTGGCGGAAATTCAGACAGTTACCCGAAAGCGGGATTACATCCGCGACAAACAATTTCAGGGCAAGTTGACTACGCGCGACGTTCTCCAGCGGGAAATGAACATCGTTTCACTGGCTCAATATCGGATGCAACGATACGAACCACTCTCGGCCAATTATCGGACGGCCAATCGTTCGCTGGATGATGAGCAACGCAAGGCGGTCGAACATATTTTATTCTCGCATGATTTCGTCACCCTGTTTCGCGGCGGCGCTGGCACAGGCAAGAGCTACACGCTGCGGGAAGTCAAAGCCGGACTGAATCGCGCTGGTCACGTTGTCCAAGTCCTCGCGCCGCAACGCCAGCAGGTCGCGGATTTGGAACGCGACGGCTTCATCGGCGCGCAGACGGTCAGTTCTTTTCTTGCGCGACGTTCCATGCCGCACGGCGCGGTCATCCTCGTGGATGAGGCCGGGCAGATCGGCGGCGAACAAATGTTGCGGCTGCTCACGCTCATTAAAGAGAATGATGGTCGCGTAATCCTTTCCGGCGACACGCACCAGCATGAAGCGGTCGAAGCATCGGATGCCCTGCGTGCGATTGAAATGTATTCGGGACTCGGATGTGCCGAACTGACGAACATCCGCCGCCAAAATCCCGATGCGGCCAAGACACAGGCGGAACGCCGATGGTTAGAACAATACAAGCTCGCCGTGGATGAAGCGCAACAAGGCAAACTCGGCGCGTCATTTGACCGATTGGACAAACATGGCGCAATCGTTCCCTGCACACTGGCGGATCAACAGCAGAAATTGGCGGAGCATTTTCTGGAACTGGTCAGGGACAAGCACGAAACGGTCGTCGTCTCGCAAAGCTGGTCGGAGATTCACAAGGTCAATGAGCAAGTCCGGCTCGGCCTCAAGGCACAGAAGTTAATCGGCGAAGCTGAAACGACGGTCACGGCTTTTGAGCGGCTGGATTTGACGGACGCGCAAAAGCGCGACAAGCGGTTTTACAATGCCGATTCGATTTTGGTTTTCAACCGCAACACTTGTGGTTTCAGGGCGGGCGATGCCGGAAAATTGCAGGGCATCACCAACAAACATTTGCTCGTTGAGTCCGGCAATCGCATCCGGCCTGTTCCGTTCAAGGATTTGGAACGAATCACCGTTTGCCAGCCCAAAGAACTTTCGGTGTCCCCTGGCGAGCGGCTGCAACTCAAGGCCAATGGCAGATGCCAGGACGGAACCAAACTCGCCAACGGTGAACTGGTGACGGTGAAACAAATCCATCCAGACGGGCGCATTGCCCTGAATGATGGTCGTGTGTTGCCGAAAAATTATCGCCAATTCGTGCGCGGCTACGCGGTCACGTCTTACGCCGCTCAAGGCAAGACCGTGGATTATGTCCTGTTCTCTGATTCGTCGGTCGCCGCTGCGACGAACGAACAGCAATGGTATGTCACGATTTCGCGCGGTCGGCGCGGCGTCAAAATTTTCACGGATGACAAAATCCAGCTTCGGCAAAACATCGCTCATTCGGGCGACAGACCTTTGGCTCTGGACATGGTGCACGAAAGTTCGGTTCACAAGCTGGCGATGATTTGGGGGCGCGATGTCGCCTACGTTCTCAACATTCAACATTCGCAGCGAAAGTCCGCCGAACGGCGGGCCGAAACTTTGCAGCAGGATGAGGCCGTTGGGCAATCACAGGCCGCAAAGCAAATTGAATCTGTCAAACCAACCGAGGCGGTCAAGCCGGTGGTTCAAAAATCTGAAACCATTCGGCGGCGGATGGAAATTCCGCCGCGCCAAACCAATCAACCAAGTCGAGGCATGAGAGTATGAGAACTGAAAATCTTTGTTTCAAAAAGCATCTGGGCGTCAATAGCAGTCCATCCCCGGTGGATAGTCTGCGGCTCGAACTGAATCCAAAATGTTTTTGTCTGCTGTCGTATCACCATTTGGAGTTCGCCAATTTTGAATCAGCCCAAAATGAAGATGTCATCACTTTGTTGTTTCTGAATCGCACCGTGCGGATCACAGGCCAGAATTTGCGTGCGTTGGGCCTGGCTTTGCAAGACCGCACGGTTGAGTTCATCAAACCGTTGCCGGAACGATATTGTTCGCTGGCCGGCGATGATGTTTCAGTCAAGCCAATCGAAATCGAGGACAAAAAGGAAAACAGCCATGACTAAAAACAACGGCCAATTTTCAAAACCAAGCCGCGCCGTTAATTCACCCGATGCGGCGGTAAAAACCTAAATTGATAAAAAAGGATTTAAGCGTGCTGAAGCGGCAATTTATTTGGGCATCGCCAAAATCACCATTGACCGATTGACGAAGCGCGGGCTGCTGCATCCTTCGCGGGCGTTGCGACACCCGATTTACTCCAAAGATGATCTTGACCGCTTTTTGCGGGAAACATCCGAGCCAATCATGTAAGTCAATTGGTTGCGTCATGTTCGCCATTGGAGATTTCTTGTTTGTGCCTTGGTATTTTTGCGCGAACTTCGCGAAGTGTTGCTTCGTCTGTTCTTTCCAAAAGTTCGTCCACCAGTGCCGCGCGGTCGGAAAGTTCCTGTTTGAATACTTGGCGTCCCATTGCTTGCTTTGCCATTTCAAGAAATTTTTCGACTGGAACAATCGAAACGGCTTCGTTGAGTTGTCCCCAAAAAACTTCAAGTGGGTTTTCTGACGCCCACCACGGATAGCCGTATTTTGTTTTGGCTTTGGCAATGGCGCGACGGTCATCGGTCGAAACGGAAGATTTTCCAGCTTCCGTCTCCGCTGCTTTTGGCAGCGGAACGATGTTGGTAGGCTTATCAAAGTTCACCCGCTTAATCATTGCAAAGCTGTGTTCCTGCCGGAGATGGCCGTAGCGTTTCATCGCCAGCGCGCCGCCGTCTTTGTGTCCAAGCCAGCGGCTCACCGTCGGGATGTCCACGCCCGATTCAATGCAGGTCGTCGCAAAGAAATGCCGGAAATCGTGGTGCGTGAATTGCGGCAACTCCAAATTCTCACAAGCGGTCTGCAAACATTTACGCGCGCTGTTAATGGAAATAATTCTGTCAGCCGGTTTTGGTTTATTTCCCATCTTCATCCGCAACAAATGGTCGCGCAAATTTTTCGTCATGGGAATCGTGCGCGGAGCGGATTCAGTTTTTGTGCCCGGCAGAAAGATCGTATTGCGCTCAAAATTAACGTCTGACCAATACAATGGTCTTTTTTCGTTCGCGTCGCCTTTACCAATGACTTCGCCGACTCGCGCGCCGGAATAAGCTAAAAATTCGGCCAAGTCCGCGCCGTCTTTTGTTTTTTCCTGATTGCCCTTGTGTCCATCGGCGTGACGGATGGCGGCGACAAGCTGCTTAAATTGTTCAAGGCTCGGAACGACAATTTGCTTGGAAACAACTTTGCGACGTTTGATGTGTTTGGCGGGACTGAACAGAATTAAGCCGCGATCCAGCGCAAATTCAAAAACGGCTTTCATAACGTCCAGTTCATGAACGAAAGTTTCCGAGGCGAGCGCCGCGCCGCGCTCCTTCACCCAGCGGTCACAATCCTGTGCAATGATATTGCGGATTGGTGCATTTCCAAAATTCGGCGCAAGCCCTTTAACATACATTTCCCGCCGTTTGACGGTGCTGGAACTCAAAGCGTGTTTTTCCGATTCCAACCATAATTTTGCGACCTTCTCAAAATTCAATTTTGCATCGTCGGAAATTTTCAAACAGCCCACTTTTGCCCGTAGTGCGCTCAAACGGCGGTCGGCCAATTTGCGATCTTTGGTCTTGAGCGAGCGGCGAAACTGCTTGCCTCCGCGTTTTAACAGGGCATAATATCCGTTCGATGATTCGAGCCGATACAAGTTCTCTGCGACTTTGTGAAACACTGGTTGTTCAGCCAGTGGCGATGTCATTTTTTGCATCTCTTTCATGCGGAAATATAGCACAAACCGCATTGGGTTACAAGTATGGGTTACAAGTCGCCATTAAAACCGGCGCTCAAGATTCGCAAGCTATTCTTTTACAATAGGATGGGTTGGTAGCTCAGTCGGTAGAGCAGTGCCCTTTTAAGGCATTGGTCGAGAGTTCGAGTCTCTCCCAACCCACCATTCTTCGTAGCCAACAAAACTTGCCCCGCGCAACGCGCGCCGTTTAATCTGACCCATGCGGTTGCTCGACCGATATTTATTCCGCGAACTGCTTACGCCGCTGGCATATTGCCTTGGCGGATTTCTCATTTTCTGGATCTCGTTCGATCTGTTCAACGAACTGGCGGAAATGCAGGATCGCAAATTGCATCTGCTCGACGTCATCGAATATTGCATCGCGATGACGCCGGAATTTTTGGTGACGATTTTGCCCGTTGTGCTGCTGCTTGCGCTGCTTTACACGCTCACCGATCTTTCGCGTTCCAACCAAATCACCGCCATGCGTGCGGCGGGCGTGAGTTTGTGGCGATTGTGCGTGCCGTATTTGATTCGGCCTGGCCGCCAGCGTGATGCTTTTTTTGTTGAACGAGTTTCTCGTGCCGAGCAGCAAAGACTGGTCGAATCACATCATGGCGCGCTACGTTCAAAAATCGGACGACCCGGTTTCGCAAATTAATTTCCCGGATTTGTCTTTCAACAACACGCGCGGTCATCGCTCCTGGATGATCGGTGAATATCGTGTGAAGACCGGCGAAATGCTGGATCCGCAGGTGAACTGGACGTTGCCGGACGGCTCGACCTGCCAGTTGAACGCTGACCGCGCCGTCCGCACGAACGGTGTGTGGATATTTTTCAACGCGCGCGAATTCGTGCAGGCGGCCGGGCCAAATTCCGCGTCCATGCCGTCGTTGAAGACGAACGTGCTGACGATGCCGGACTTTGACGAGACGCCGAAACAAATCAAAAACGAAATCGCCATCATTGGTTACCAAAATCTCCGCAACAAAAGCAAAGTGGTCGTGCCGCTGGCGGACATTTGGAATTATTTAAAATTTCATCCCGATCTGTCGCGCGCCGATTCGAGTAAATTGCGAACGGAATTTTATTCACGGCTGGCCGCGCCGTGGACGTGCCTTGTCGTCGTGCTCATCGCGATTCCGTTTGGCACGCCGTCGGGCCGGCGCAATCCTTTTTTCGGCGTGGCCGGCAGCATTTTCATTTGCTTCAGTTATTTTGTGATCGAGCAGGTCAGTCAGCCGATGGGTGCCGGCGGATATTTGCCCGCGTGGCTCGCGGCGTGGTTGCCCAATATTATTTTCGGCGCGACGGGTTTGTGGCTGACCTCGCGCGTGCGGTGAGTTTTGAATTTTGTGTTTTGAATTGTAAAAAAACGGCGCAACATAAATCAATCAAGGATTTAAAATTCAGACGATGAATGAAGAGTTGTCAAAACTGATGTCACGCTACGAGCGGCTGTCGTTGCTGTATCAGGTCAGCAACGTCATCCACTCGACGCTCGATTCGCAGGAAGCATTGCAATTGATCGTCAGCGAAGCCGTCCGCCTCACACGCGCCGCGAGCGGTTCAGTTGCTTTAATTAATCCTACTTCTGGCTTTCTGGAAATTCACGCGTCGCAAAATCTGCCCACGTCGTCGTCGCGGTTGAAACTGCGCGTCGGCGAAGGCATCACCGGCTGGGTCGCGCGCACCGGCAAACCCGCGCGCGTCGGCGACGTGACTCACGACCCGCGTTATGTCGTCGCGCGGCGCAGCGTGCGTTCGGAACTGGCGGTGCCGCTAGAAGTGAACGGGGAAATTCGCGGCGTCATTAACGTGGATTCAGATCGCCGAGACGCGTTCACGCCGGACGATCAGGAATTGCTGCAGGAGCTCGCCTTGCAAGCCAGCAAGGTGATTCAAAACACCTGGCTCTACGAACAACTGCGGTTGAAAGTGCGTTTGTTTGAATCGCTTTCCACCGTTAGCCGCACCATCAATTCGACCCTCAATCTGGATGAAGCCTTGCGTGCCATCACGCGTGAAGCATGCGTGCTCATGTCGGCGCGAATGTGTTCGCTGATGATGTTGGACGAAAGCCGCGAATGGCTTGATTTACGCGCGAGCTATGGCGCGGGTGAAACTTACATCAAAAAACCGCGTCTTGGCGTTGAAGAAAGTTTGCTCGGCGTCGTCGTGCGCCGCAAAAAACCGATGCAGGTCGCCAATGTCCAGGCGTCCACGCGTTATCAAAACGTCGAACTGGCGCGGCGCGAAGGATTGATTTCACTGTTGAGCGTGCCGCTGCTTTTTGCCGGCCATGCCATCGGCACTTTAAATGTTTATACGGGAAAACCTTACAATTTTTCCAACGAAGAAATTCGCATCTTGAGCGCGCTGGCGGAATTGTCGGCCATTGCGATTGAAAAAGCGCGGCTCTACGAACGCATCGTGGACGTCGAAGAACAATTGCGCCAAAACGAAAAGCTTTCCGCGCTCGGCCTGCTCGCCGCCGAGGTCGCCCACGAAATCCGCAATCCGCTCACCGTGATGAAACTGCTTTATCACTCGCTGGATTTGAAATTTCCCGTCGGCGATCCGCGCGCCAAGGACGCGCGCATCATTGACGCGAAAATCGAACACCTGAACAAAATCGTCGAGCAAATTCTCGCCTTCGCGCGCACAACCGAACCGCAGCTCGCGCCGGTGAATTTGAACGAACTAGTTGACGAATTGGGATTGCTCGTGCGGCACAAACTGGCGAACCAAAACATCCAATTGATCCGCGATTTGCAATTAGACTTGCCCGCCGTGATGGGCGACGCGCAACAACTGGAACAGGTGTTTTTGAATTTGATTCTCAATGCCGCCGAAGCGATGCCCGACGGCGGTACGCTTACGATCAAGTCCCGCGCCGTCCACCTGCCGCGCGCCAGTGCGCAACCGACTCACGTCACTGTGGAATTCAAGGACACCGGTAAGGGTATGAGCGCAGAATTGCAACGGCGGGCATTCACGGCTGTCTTGGCCACGACAAAAATAAAGGGGTCCGGTTTGGGTCTGGCCATCGTCGGACGTATCATTGAGACGCATCGAGGCAACATTCGAATAAAATCGCGCATCGGTCGTGGTACCACTATCTACATCGCGCTGCCTGTCGGATAAGTTTTTAGGTTGCGTCAGCATTACTTCAGATGAAATTTCGCATCTGTTTTCCGTGAAACTATCCTTTGCTCCATCATTTGAAGCGCGCTATTATCTTGTCAAATGTTATCATTGGGTTTATTCAAAGGAGTTTTAAATTTATGAACAGTTCTAAAATGGAATGCCGGCGAATATCCGACTTGTCGCTCGCCCCTTGTCTGCGCACAGCTTTGAAATGTTTTGAATCTTACGGTATGTTTTTAAGTCTAGTTCGATTTCTACTCGATTCAATTT
>CAXUBD010000090.1:0-4364 GCA_964249225.1 uncultured Verrucomicrobiota bacterium
GTAGGGATTGTCTGCCGAGACCGGCTCAATGGTCTGCGTCGCGCCGCGCCCGTCGTTACTGTGAAATCCAAAACCACCTTGCAAATAAATTTCCGTCTTCGCCCACGGCCCGAAAATCAAACTCAACTTCGGGCTGGGCAGAAACGTGTCCGCCGTCCCGGAGTTGGCCGGGGTGCTGCGACTGGTGACATCAAAATAATCCAGGTCGCCGCGCAACGCCGCGACGGAGCGGAATTTTTCCGTCCACTGGATTTTATTTTCCGCCCAAAAACCAACTTGCGTGTCCGTCAAATCATTCACATCCGTGTCGGCGGGCAGAATCGTGCCGGTGGCCGAATCCACTTTGTCCACGCGCACCCGGTCTTCAGTCTGGTAAAGTCCGTTGTTGATCCAGTCGTTGCGGATTTGCAAACCGAAAGTGTTTTCCACGTCGCGCCCAAACCAGTGGCTGAAAATCGTGTGGCGCGCATCGAGGCCGGCCACTTCGCGCTGATCCTGCTGCTCGAACTGGTCGCCGCGCGTCGTGTCCGTCAGGAAATAAGTAAAGTCGGAAAATAAATCCAAGTCGTAATAAAATCCGTAGGCCGTGATTTTCGTCGTGGAGTTTTCGTTTTGCCGATGCCATTCGGCTTGCAGACTGTAACGCTGCGAATCGCCGCCGTCCGTCGGATTGATCGCGCCAAAAAAATTTGTCCGGCCAAAACTGGCTGCAATCTGGTCGCTGGAATTCCATTCGCCATGATAGCCGCGAAACGTCGTGCTCCAGCCGTTCGCGTCGTCGCCCCGGCTGTAAGTCAGGATGCCGTTGAACTTCCAGTAATCGTCGGGATGAACCCACGGGCCGTCATCGTGACTTGCTTCGCCGCCGTAAAGAATTTCGCCGGAGCCGACTTTTTGCGAGACGCCGAAGACGCCGCGTTCGTAACCATACATTCCGCCTTCGAGCGTGACAAAATCCCGTGGCAGCGTTTTGTAGAAAACCAGATGCGCCGAACCGGCCGAACCGAAATCGCCCACGTCTGAGTAGTAAGGACCTTTTTCATAATTAATCCTTTCCACAAATTCCGGGATAACGACGTTCATGTCGGAGTAGCCTTCACCATGCGCGTGCGACGGCAAATTGAGCGGCATACCGTCGAGGAACACCGCGAAATCCGTGCCGTGATCCAGATTGAAGCCGCGCAGAAAATACTGGTTCGCCTTCCCGCCGCCCGCGTGCTGCGTGATGATGACGCCGGGAACGGTTTCCAAAATTTCCCCGCTACGCAGAATGGGTCGGTCGCCAATCTGCGCCGCACCGGTGGTGCCTTGTGAAGCGGAATTGGCGATGCCAAGCAAACTGTCCGCGCGGCCTTCGACGATGATTGTCGGCAGGCTAACGACTTTGGTTGCATTTGTGGATGACTCGTCAGCCGATGCAAACCGAGTAACACCGAACCATACGACAAGGCACAAAAATGAAGTGTTAATCAGTTTCATAATTTGTTCTTTCGATTATTCATTATCGAAACTGCAAATACGCGCGGCTGCCGTCTGACCTTGCGCCGGTCGTCTGGTTCTCGACCAGAAAAATTCGCGTGGCCTCCACTTTGCCGGTTTGAAGAATGTAGGCGCGCACCGCCTTGGCGCGGTCGGCAGCGAGCGTCGTCAGGTCGCTGTCGCTCACGGGAATGATCGCCGCCAGCAACGCTTCCATTGGGTCGTCGATGGCAGCCATTCTTGGTTGAGCGGCAACGGTGGAAGATTTTGTCGCGGCGGGTCCCGATTTTTTCATGAGAAACGTCGCGCCTTTTTCCGAACTGCTCGAACGCGACGGGACTTGCGCGGCGATGACCGCCAGGTTCGTGTTGGCCGCGATGATGGCGGGCGTGATCCGGCCGTCCGCGAGCGCTTCGTGGTAAAGTTTTTTCACGAGCGACTGGCGTTCGTCCGGCGTCAGCGTGACTTGATCCACCGTGTTCGTGGCGCGTTCGGATTTGCGGAGCGAGAGCCATTTTCGCGCGCGCAATTGGCGGTCTAGCTCGGCGCGTTGCAAGCCGTCGCGGTCGTTGACGGGATTAATGCTGCCGGAAATTTCCAGGTTCAATCCGGGGCGCGCGTAAAGTCCTTTCACAAGCGAATCAAGTTTTTTCACGTCGTCGGGCGACAAGTCCGCGCTGCCCGGCGTAAAATTCTGATAGCTCAATTCATCGCCGCCGCCGCCAAACACCGCGCCCAGCAGCGAAAACGGCGACGTGGCGACTTTTTCCAAAATATTCACGACGGCGCGCGAAACGACTTTGCCGACGCGCATTTGCGGATCGTCGAGGCTGCCGTCTATCGGCACGTCCAAAATTATTTTTCCTTCGCGGTCTTTCAGAATCGCCACGGCCAGTCGCACAGGCAAATGAGTGGCGTCGGGGCTGTCCACTTTTTCGCCGAACGTGAATTGGTCGAGCGTGATGACGTTTTTGGATTTTAATTTTCGACCGACGATTTCATAAGTCAGTTCCATGTTCAACTTGCCCTCGGCGATGCCGTAGCCGGCGAACTTCGCGCCGTACGGACTCGTCGGCGTCAAATCCACGTCCTTGATCGCGATTTTCATTTCATTCGTCTGCGTGCCGCTGAACGGATTGATGTGGCCGGTGATGTCCGCCGGGCCGACGTCGTCCACGAGCGCGTGGAAATTCACGTCGGCGTGCTGCAATTCTTTCGAGGAAATTCCGGCAATGGTTCCGCTCGCGTGTTCAATTGCCAGGTTCACGTTCGGCTTCATCGAAAAATCGCTATAGCGGACGGCCGCGTTGGAAATCACGATGCTGCCAATGGAAATGTCCGGCAGCGAAGATGGCGCATTCGTTGCGGGCGCAACTAAATTTTTTGCAAGGGCGGGCGATTTTGTCTTCGCGATTTTCGTTTCATTTGTCGCAGTCGGCGCATTGGTGTCCGTCATTCGCAACGCCGTCAACAAATTGACGCTGTGATTGGTTTCGATGACGACGCGCGCGTAGGCGTTGTCCACGGCGATTTCCTTGATCGAAACGGTCTGCGGATTCAGGTTCGCGTCAATGCCGGCGACGCGCACGGAATCCCATTTCAACAAGTCCTCGCCCATCACACCGTCCACCGTGTGAAAATCGTCCAACCACGTGTCGCCGCTAAAAGTGATTTCCGGCAATCGGTTTTCCGGCGTGCGCAAACTGATTTTTCCACGCAACCCGATTTCGCTGCTCAAGATGAGCAGATCGAGTTTCGGTTCGAGATACGGATCCAGCGTGCCGAGATCAATCCGGTCGAAGTCGAGTTGGACATCGGCGGTCAGTGGCGAGAACGAAACGGCATTTTTTATTTTGACGGAACCGTTTTTGTTCCAACGCAACGACAATTCCGAGGTGTGATTCGTGACGGGAAGATTCGAGATGTTTTTTGCTGCGAGCGTGATGTCGCTCAAATCAAGTTTTGCCGGCCGCGAATTCGCCCAATCCTCAAAATGCACCGCGCCATTGGTCGTTTCCAACTCGTCGAGCGTTCCGATCAATTGATTCGTGCTGCTGAAAATCACGGCGACTGCATTTGTCATCGCGCGCAGAAACAACAAATTTCCGGCAATCGAATTTGTTGACGCACTTTTATCACTCTCCGTAGAATTTTTAATTGCTCCAACGGCGAAATTGGTCGCGGCCAGCCGGCTCTCAAAATCCAGATGCGCGCCGTCAACGCGCAACCGCTCAATGTGAACCGCCAGCGGCTTCGATCCCGTTTTTAATTTAGCGGACGCGCTGTTAGTGGAAAATCTGACGATGATGTCGGTGAAATTAAATGAGCCATCCTCATTTATCTTCAAATGCACGAACGGTTTCGTCGCGTTGATTTTCTTGAACGTCCATGCTTTGCTAAAAACCGAAGTCAGTTGGAAATTCACATAAACCTCGTCCCACGAAACGAACGGCTGGCCGTCTTTTTCCTTTATAAGCAGGCCGCGAATGGTCGCGGAAAATGCGAATGGATTTATTTTTACTTTTTCAATCGAGACTTCACGGTCGAGCTGTTTGGAAATCTGTTTCACTGCGACATGACGGACAATCGGCGGCAAAATAAGAAAGCCAAAGACTGTGTAGAAAATCAGGACGCCAAAAATCCAAGGCGCGAGTTTGCGTTTGCGCGGCGAGATTAATTTCCAATACGGCATCATAATTCCTTCCGCCGACAGCTTCCGAACAAACGCAACGGGCGTCAACTGTTTCAGAAACTTGGCAACGGATCAATTGGGTGGGGCGAGCGTACTCGCGAGCCGTTAGACGGGTAACCCATTTTTAGGCTCGCGGGGACGCTAGCCCCCCCCATGGCAAATATTACTGCGACATAAATCGCGAAGTCCGGGT
>CAXUBD010000090.1:4374-9937 GCA_964249225.1 uncultured Verrucomicrobiota bacterium
CTTGCGTTTGCGCGGCGTCAGTGAGTCCAAAAAATGCGCCTTCATCTATGGACAGGTTCTGAATAAACGCCGCAGGCGTCAACTCTTTCGGTCAGATCGCAAAATCCGTGTATTCCGGCTTCACCGCTTCGGTCGGCGCGGACAACATGCCGGCGGCGACCGTCGCGTTCGTGCCTTGTTCGATCAAAATAAACGAGCCGGTCAGATGATTCGTCGCGTAGCCGTCGAACACGATCGGCTTGGCCGTCTTGATGCGCACGCCGCCGATGTCGTTGATCGCGAGCGCCGCCGGATCGGGTTCCGGTTCGAGCGTCGTCATGCTGATGCGGTTTTCCAATTTGGTGACGATGGCCTGGACTGTTTGCGTCGCGTGCTTGAGAAAATATTTTTTGCCGGGCGTTAACGGACGGCTGTGCATCCAGCAAATGCGCGCCGACAATTCCGACGCGCGGCCCGGCAAATTTTCCACGCCCACGAGCATGTCGCCGCGGCTGATGTCAATGTCGTGTTCGAGGCAAAGCGTCACCGACTGCGGACAAAACGCCTCGTCAAGCGAGCCGTCGTAAGTCCAGATGTCGGTCACTTTGCTTTTGATGCCGGCGGGCAGCACGACGACTTCCTGGCCTTTGCGCACAATGCCGCTGGCGATCTGCCCGCTCAAGCCGCGGAAGTCATGCAATTTTTTGTCGGTCGGATTGTTCGGACGATTGACCCACTGCACCGGAAAACGGAACGTGTTCAAATTCCGGTCGCTCGCGATGTGGACGGTTTCCAGATGTTCCAGCAACGTCGGCCCGCCATACCATTTGCACACTTTGGAAAGTTCCACCACGTTGTCGCCGTTCAACGCGCTCATCGGAATGAATTTCACGTCGGGAAAATTTCCAAGCTTCGGCAGAAAATTTTCGATCTCGTCGCGGATTTCCTGAAAGCGTTCTTCCTTCCAATCCACCAAATCCATTTTGTTGACCGCGATCACGAGATGCGGAATCCCCAACAGCGCCGCGATGAACGTGTGCCGCCGCGTCTGCTCGATGACGCCCTGCCGCGCGTCCACGAGCACGATGGACAAATTCGCCGTGCTCGCGCCCGTCACCATGTTGCGCGTGTATTGCACATGGCCCGGCGTGTCGGCGACGATGAACTTCCGTTTCGGCGTGGCGAAGTAGCGATACGCCACGTCAATCGTGATGCCCTGCTCGCGTTCGGCACGCAGGCCGTCGGTGAGGTTCGCCAGATTAATTTGCCCGCCGCCGGTGATCGCGGCGGATTTTTCCATCGCCTCAATCTGGTCTTCCATCAGCGACTTGGAATCGTAGAGCAACCGGCCGATGAGCGTGGATTTGCCATCGTCAACACTGCCGCAAGTGTTGAAGCGCAAAAGTTCGATGGGATGCTGCGTGTTTGGCATGGATTAAAAATAACCGGCTTTTTTCCGATCCTCCATCGCCGCTTCGCTTGCCTTGTCATCGGCGCGAGTGCCGCGTTCGGTCACGCGCGCGGCGGCGACTTCGGCGATGATGTCGTCAATCGTGTCCGTCTTCGATTCAATCATGCCGGTGCTGATCATGTCCGCAATCGTGCGCACGCGAACGATCAATTTTTTGACCGGCTCGTTCGGTTTCGGACGCGCGCCGGCGAACGGATCAGGCTTGGTCGCGTCCGTGTGCGGCGGCGGCACCGGAAGCCATTGGCCGCCGCGCCAGAAACATTCGCGCTCGTGGCTGAAATAAATGTTCGGCACCTCGAGCGTTTCCTTTTTGATGTATTCCCAAACGTCCATCTCCGTCCAGTTCGAGAGCGGAAACACGCGCATGTTTTCGCCGGGATTTACTTTCGCGTTGTAAAGATTCCAGATTTCCGGCCGCTGATTTTTCGGATCCCACTGGCCGAACGAATCGCGGAAGCTGAAAAATCGTTCCTTCGCGCGGGCCTTTTCCTCGTCGCGCCGCGCGCCGCCGATGGCGCAGTCGAATTGAAATTCCTCAATCGCGCCTAGCAGCACAGGAATTTGCAATTTGTTGCGGCTGATTTCGCGGGGCGCAGGCTGCGCGTGGCCTTTGGCAATCGCCTCGTCCACCGTGCGGACAATCAGCTTCGCGCCGAGTTCCTTCGCGCGGCGGTCGCGGAATTCGAGCAACTCGGGAAATTCGTGGCCGGTTTCGACATTCAAAAACGGCATCGGAATGTCCGACGGCCGAAACGCCTTTTCCGCGAGGCGCAAAAGACAAATCGAATCTTTGCCGCCGGAAAAGAGCAGGGCGGGACGTTCAAACTCGGCGGCGACTTCACGCATGATGTGAATCGCTTCCGTTTCCAAGTATTGCAGGTGATCTAAATGGTAACTGCTCATTCCAAAATTTTAGCCACAGATGGGCACGGATGAAACACAGATTTCCGAACACATTTTATCTGTGTTTCATCTGTGAAAATCTGTGGCCGATTTAAGTCTTCATCGCCGCGCCGCCCCAACTGGCGTGCAAACCACACTCGCGTTTTTCGTCGGCTTTGGCGGGGTCAAAATAATCCCATTCGTTCGGCAGATTATTTTGCTTCAGATAATTTTCCAATTCTTCATCGGTCATGTTCAGCACCGGATTGACTTTCAAACAATTGAAAGTTTCGTCGTAAGAAACGATTTCAAACTGCGCGCGATTTTGATTTTGTGATTTTCGCAGCGCGAGAATCCAGACGGCCGGCGCGAGTTCTTTCATGCCGCGCTGAAACGGTTCGAGCTTCATCACCGCGCTGAATTCCTTCAAGGCGGCTTCGTCGTCGGTGGACGGAATCTCGCCGTAAATCGCATCGCGATGCGCAGCGGAAATTTTCGGCAGGAACGGCTTGAGATTCAGCTTGAGCAATTTTTTCAATTGCTCCGCGTGCTGGTAAGTCGCCGGACGATTATAGCCGTGGTCAACCCATAGCACCGGAATGTCCGCCTGCGCTTGCGTGGCGAGATGCAAAACGACGGCTTCGTAAGGACGAAAATTCGTCGAGACGATCGCACGGCCATTTTCTTTTTTGGCTTGCGTGATGGCCCACTTCACAATTTCGAGCGGCGATTTGTTTCGTAACTCGGAATTGGCTTTTGAAATTTGCTCCGCAGTCATGACGTTCAATTTTTTTGCTCGTTGAGAAACACGCGGTCGCACCAGTCGCCGAAGCGTTCGCCGGAATTTCTTTCCTTCACGAAACGCACGAGGACGGGGCGCAGTTCGGTTTCCAGTTCTGGTTCTTTGATCACATCTTTCCAGATTCGATTGAGCCGCGTGCCGGTGGCGTTTCCACCGAGCCAGACTTGATAGCGTCCGGGCGCCTTGCCGACGAACGCGAGCTCCGCCATGTAAGGCCGCGCGCAGCCGTTCGGGCAGCCGGTCGAGCGGATGATGATTTCTTCGCCGCCGAGGCCGACTTCGTCGCACAATTTTTCGATGCGGTCAATCATGCCGGGCAACATGCGTTCCGATTCCGCGAGGCCGAGGCCGCACGTCGGCAGCGACGGACAGGCCATCGCGGCGGCGTGCAGGACGCGCGCCTGATTTTCCGTCTTCACGCCGTGCGTCGCGAGCAGGGCGGTGATGGCAACTTTTTCGTCGTGATTCGCGTTGGCCAGAATCACGTTTTGATTCGCGCTCAAACGGAATTCGATGTTCGGAAATTTTTCCGCAACGTCGCGCAACGCGATTTTCTGCGCGTTTTTCACGCGGCCGGTCTCGACGAACATTCCGAGAAACCATTTTCCGTCCGTGGCCTTGTGCCAGCCGAGCAAATCGGCGGTCGTCGTGAATTTGCAAGGTTTAGCGGGCGCGAGCGTGATGCCGGCGCGTTGGTTCACTTCGTCCTGCATGAATTTCACGCCGCGTTCGGCCACGACATATTTCAAGCGCGCGTGCTTGCGGTCGGTGCGGTCGCCGAAATCGCGATGGATGGTCAGCACGGCTTTCGCGACGTCCACGAGTTTGTCCGGCGTGAAAAATCCGATGACATCCGCGAGTCGTGGAAACGTCTGCACATTGCCGTGACTGCGGCCCATGCCGCCGCCGACGGCGAGGTTGTAGCCGACAAGCTGGTCGTTCTCGACGATGGCGATGAAGCCGAGGCAGTTCGTGAAAATATCCATGTAATTAACTGTAGGAATCACGAAACCGATTTTGAATTTGCGCGGCAAATAAGTTTTGCCGTAAAGCGGATCAACGAAATTTTTATTTTCTTCCGCTTCGTTGTCCAACTGCACGCCATCAATCCAAATCGAATGATAAGCTTTCGTTGTCGGCGCGAGCGCGAGCGCGACCTTGTGTGCGTCGGCAAAAACCTGTTCGCGCGCTTTCGTGTAAGCGGGCGTCGGCGCGCACATGACATTGCGGTTTACGTCGCCGCACGCCGCGAGCGTTGAAAGCAGTGAATCATTTATTTTCGCGACGAGCGGACGCAAACAGGATTTGACGACGCCCTGAAACTGGATGCTCTGGCGCGTCGTCATTCGCAACGTGTTGTTGCCGTATTTTCTCGCGAGATCGACGAATACAATCAATTGCTCCGCCGTCATCACGCCGCCGGGAATGCGCCCGCGGATCATCATGATGTATTTCTTGCCGGTCTTGCGCAGGTCGCGGTCATCCTGCTGATAGGAACCGTGAAATTTCAGGAATTGATTGTCGTCTTCGGAGAAATGATCGGCGTTCGCGTCGTTCAACGTCGCGGCAATCGTGCCGGCGAGCGTCGGGATCGCGGCCTTGATTTCTTCGTTGTGCGTTAATTTTGTTGGTGCTTCAGCGCTCATAAGCGAATGAATAGCATAACTTGCCGTAAGCGAGTGTTCAAGTACCGCTTAAAGTGGACTTTTCCGCCCGCAGGAAAACAATCTTATGTCGCCGGCACAAATTTTTGAAGAAAATTCGTCAAGGCGAGCAGCGCGGGAAAAGTTATCATGCTCGTCGTGTGTGAAATTTGCGGCGCGACGGCGAGCCAGTCCACGAACACGATGCCCGCAAGCAGATTCGCGACGATTCCGCCGACATTGATTTCGCCGCCGAGAAAAACCGTCCGCACGCCGCGAACAATCCACAGCGCGAGCACGATTGAAATCCAAATGGCCGATGAGCGAAATTCGCCGGCGTTCATCAGCATGGCCAAGATGATTGGCGCGGCGAGCAACAGCAGCGGCCAGTAGGGAATCGGCCCGCGAAAACTTTCGCGCCGCGCGACGTAGCTTAAGCCGACGACATACAACGCCAGCGCCGCGCCGCAAAAAATCGGCCAGCCATTCAATCCGTAAATGCCGGTCGTGCCGGCGATGACATAAACCCAGAAGCGGCACGCGCCCATGAGCCACGGCGAAACGGTGATGACTTTGTGCAGCGCGTCGTAAATCAAAATGAAAATCGCGAGCACGAACGCGAGCGCGGCGGCGAGTTTGCCTAAAAACAGCAGCAGAAAAATTCCCAGCGCAAGCTGGCCGAAGCCGAAGCGCCAGACGAGTTCCGCCGAAATTTTACCGGACGGAATGGGCCGGCCCGGACGGCGCTGGCGGTCGAACTCGGCGTCGAAGGCGTCGTTCAAAAAC
>CAXUBD010000091.1:0-1282 GCA_964249225.1 uncultured Verrucomicrobiota bacterium
TCCGCGGCGCGGACAACATGAACGAAAATTCCGACGTGCCGAGCGATCGCGTGCAGCTTTATTCCAAAATCATCCGGCCCGTGCAGGATTATCGCGTCAACAAAACGCGCTGGTGCGTATTGCGCTGGCCGACGCCGAGCATGGCGCAGGCGGCGGGCATGAGCACGGAGGCGTTTGAAAATCTTTACTTCGATGTTTGCACGATGGATTACGCGAAGATGGGCAAGGCGATGTTGCCGCTGGAAAAACTCATGGCCAAAACGGATCGCGTGCATCTGAAAGGTCCCGGCACGGACTTGACTTTCAGCATCAAAGGCATTGGCGCGAAAATGTGCAAGGGCGACCGTAATATTCCCGACGGCGAAGTTTTTTCCTGTCCGACCAAAACTTCCGTGAACGGCGTGATTCAATTCAACACGCCGACTTTGTATTCGGGAACGAAATTTGAAAACGTGCGGCTGGAATTGAACGACGGAAAAATCGTGAACGCCACTGCCAACAATACGAAGCGGCTGAATGAAATTTTAGACACGGACGCCGGCGCGCGTTACATCGGCGAATTTTCGCTGGGCTTCAATCCGCATATTTTAAGCCCGATGTGCGATATTTTGTTCGATGAAAAAATCGCCGGTTCGCTGCATTTCACGCCGGGACAGGCTTACGAGGATTGCGGCAACGGCAACAAGAGCGCGATCCATTGGGACATGGTTTTGATCCAGCGCGAGGAATGGGGCGGCGGCGAAGTTTGGTTTGACGGCGAACTCATCCGCAAGGACCGAATTTTTGTGACGAAGGAATTGAAGCCGCTGAACCCTGCGAACCTGAATTAATTTCTGCAGGCAAAAAACGCGCGGCGATTTCGTCGCTGCGCGTTTTACTTTTTTGCGAATGGAAAAAATTTCAATGGTTCTCTTTTAGAATCGTCAGGAACTGTTTCATCGCGGGTGAAAGCACCTTGTTTTTTTTGTAGATCGCGGCGAGCGGGCGGAAAAAATCCCCGTCTTCGATTGGCAGCGCGACCAATGTTTGCTTGGCGATTTCCTGCGTGATGGTTCCCTGCGGCACGATGGAGATGCCCGCGTCAATCTCCACCGCGCGTTTCACAGTTTCGACGTTGTCGAATTCCATGACGTGCTTCACTTCCACGCCGTATTCCTTCAAAATTTTATCCAGCGCCTTGCGCGTCGGGATGTCGGGCTCGAATCCGATGATTTTTTGCCCGGCCAGCGCTTTTAATTTCACCGTTTTCAGTTTGGCGAACGGATGTTGCGGATGGCAGATG
>CAXUBD010000091.1:1292-9912 GCA_964249225.1 uncultured Verrucomicrobiota bacterium
ATAAACCTGGTTCGCGCGGCGGTATTCGACGTGGATGTTGACCGTCGGATAGCTTTTCATGAACCGCTTGATATATGGCGGCAAATCGTGCAGGCCGATGGAATAAATCGTCGCCACGCGGATCGTGCCGGAAATGATGTCCTTCAATTCCTGCAATTTGCTGTGCAGCGATTCATAAGTCTGGATGATTTGCTTGCTATAGTCGTAAAGCACCTGGCCCTCGCGGGTGAGCCGGAATTTTTTCTTGCTGCGTTCGATCAAAAGGGATTTGAAGGTGCGTTCCAGCGCGCTGATTTGCTGGCTGACGGCGGATTGGGTGACGGCGTTGATCTGGGCGGCCTTGGTGAAACTTTCCGTCTCGGCCAAGTCACAAAAAACTTTGAGACTTTCTATCTGCATAAGATAAATTAAACACAGAACGCATTTTCAGTCAACAGAAGTTGCGTTAATAAGGTGCCGCACCTTGGCCAGCAGATCCGTGCTGGTGAACGGCTTTGGCAAATACGCCGTGCCGACCTGTTTGTCGGCGGGCATCACGTAGCCGCTCATGCTCAAAATTTTCATCGCCGGCGCGAGCTGTCGCATGCGTTCGATGAGTTCACGCCCGCTCATGCCCGGCATGACCATGTCGGTCACGACCAGATTCACTTTGACATCGTCGCGCGACAAGATCGCCAGCGCCTTCTGTCCGCCGTTCGCCGTCAGTACTTTGTAGCCGAATTCCGTCAAGATCGTCTCGGCCATCGTCAACACCAGACTTTCGTCGTCCACCACCAAAATGGTTTCCGTGCCATGCAGGTTTTCATTTGAATCGGCGCCTTCACGGATCAAATTCTTTTCCGCCGGCAAATAAATCCTCACCGACGCGCCCGCGACCGGCTGGCTGGAAATGGCGACGCCGCCGCCATGGTTCGTGATGATGCCATAAACCAACGCCAGCCCGAGGCCGCGATGATTTTTCCCCTTCGTCGTGAAAAACGGATCGAAAATCCTTGGCAAAACTTCCGGCGCGATACCCGGCCCGTTGTCGGTGATTTCCACGCATACATAAGCGCCCGCCGCCAACCGCACGTTGCGATCCTGCGTCGGCTCGGTCAAATCCACATTGCGCGTCTGCACGGAAACCTGGCCGCCGCCGTTGCCGACGACGGCTTCCGCCGCGTTCTCAAAAATTTTCGTCAACACCTGCTGCACCTTCGCCTCGTCAAAACGCGCGCCGAACAATCCTTTTTCCAACTGCAAATTCCAGACGATGCCCGGGCCGGACGCGTTCCGGAAAAATTCCACGCACCGCGTCGCCACCGCGTTCAGATTTCCCGGCGGCGTGCGCGGTGCTTCCTTTTCCTGCCGGCTGAACGTCTGCAATTCGCTGGCGATCTCCGCCGCGCGCGCCGCCGATTTTTCCACTTCCATCAGCGAATGCCGCCATGGATGCCCCGGTTCGCATTTGCCCAGCAGCAATGACACATGGCCGAGCACGCTCGTCAGCGCATTGTTGAAATCGAGCGAAACCGACCGCGCCAATTGCAACGCGCAATCCAGCTTTTGCTTAAGCACGATGCCGTTGGCGTCCGGCGCGCTTTTTGGTGCGGCGGCCGGAATCGCCGGCGCAGTCACGGGCTGGGAAATTTCAGCTTTGGGAGTTTCCGCCGTCACCGGAACTGCTGGAACGACCGGAACCGGTGCCGGAGCGGTGGCCGTCCCGAATTCCGGGAGCAATTGCAGCACGAACCATTTGTTCGCATCCTTGTTGAACTTGGAAACCGCCACTGTGAAATTCTTCGTCACCCCGGCGGTCGTGCGGAATTTCAAGTCCGCCGTCGCCGTCGGTGCCTGTTCCCACAGCATCAGAAATTGTCCTTCCGTCCCGCCGTTGTCCGGCGACCAGATCGCCGACAGTTGCGGCGATTCGCCCGCCAGCGCAGCGCCGAAGATTTCCAACGCCGTCGAGTTGGCGCGCAAAACCGCGCCGCCCGCGCTGACCAGCAACGCCGGCCACGCCGCAGTCTCCAGACCAAACACAACTTCAGGCTTTAAGGCCATGAGCAGGGCACCCTATCGTTGTTTCACGAAAATTCAAGGAACGATGACAAACGCGGACGGCAATAATTCCCGCACCGTGAACTGTTTTATTTTTTTCAGGTCGCCGCTGTCCGCGACGAACACTTTCGCGTCCGGCGCGTATTCGCGCAACAACTGCCGGCACGCGCCGCACGGCATTGGCCCGTCGTCGCAACGCGCGACGACCGCGACCGCGATGAAATTTTTCTTCCCGTCCGTCAATGCCTTGAACAACGCGATGCGTTCCGCGCAACACGTCAAACCGTAGCTCGCGCTCTCCACATTCGCGCCGCCGATGATTTCGCCTGCCTTCGTCAACAGTGCCGCGCCGACCCTGAATTTTGAATACGGCGACACGGAGCCTTCGCGCGCCTTGGCCGCCGCCTGGACGAGTTTTTGAGAATTTATTTTCATTTTTTATTTAACCACGAATGGACACGGATAAACACGGATGGGGAAAAACGCAGAGGCACAGAAAAAATTTCCTCTGCGGCTCTTTGCGGCCTCTGCGCCTCTGCGTTTGGTTTTTATCCGTGTTCATCCGTGTCCATCCGTGGTTAAAATTTTCCGTAAAGCTCCGCAAAGTTTTTGATCAACTGTGCGCCGGAATTTTTCACGCGTTCCGCCGTTTCCAAAACTTCCGCGTGCGACAAATTTTCCTTGCTGATGCCCGCCGCCAGATTCGTGATGCACGAAATGCCCGCGACGCGCAAGCCGCATTGCCGCGCCACAATCGACTCCGGCACCGTGCTCATGCCGACCGCATCCGCGCCGAGCGCGGCGAACGCGCGGATTTCCGCCGGCGTCTCGTAACTCGGCCCGCTCACCGCGAGATAGACGCCGCGCTGCAATTTTAGTTTGGAAATTTTCCCGGCGCGGAACAAAAGCTCGCGCAATTTTTTGTCGTAAGTTTCCGTCAAATCCACAAATCGCGGCAAACCCGGAATCGCCGCGCCGCGCAGCGGATTGGTTCCCATGAAATTGATGTGGTCGGTCAAAACCATAAAATCACCCGCGCGCAAATTTTTGTTAATGCCGCCCGCCGCATTCGTCAGCAGCAAATCTTTTATGCCGAAAGCCGCGAGCGTGCGCGTGGCGAAGGTGATGCGTTTCATTTCTTGACCCTCATAAAAATGCGCGCGGCCGCTCAAAACTAAAACCGGCGTTTCGCCCAGATGGCCAAAAAACAATTCACCCGCGTGGCCGCTGACGGTCGGTTTGGGAAAGCCGGGGATTTGGGCGTAGGCAATTTTTTTGGTCACGCGCAGTTCCGTCAGCGCGTGATGAAAGCCGCTGCCAAGCACGATGGCGAGCATCGGGCGCAGCTGGGAAAATTTTTTGAGCCGCGCGGCGGCGGTTGCTGGATTGGGTGAATTCATCCTGCGCCAGCTTCAACAAAAATCAACGTTCACGCAAGACGTGTTCGCGCAACTTTTTCTTGATAAAAATTTTTGGCAAGAGCAGAGTCAATATTGATTTATGGCGGAACTTAATCATTCTCTCGCGTCATTAAGAATATTTGGCGATTCACTCGATCCAAAAGAGATTTCAAGAATGCTTGGTTGTGCTCCAACTGATTCTTATTTGAAAGGAGATGTCAAAGTTTGGAAAGATAACAAGAACATCACCAGAGAACGCATCAGAAAAACTGGAATGTGGTTACTGAAAGCAACTAATCAAGAGCCGGGGAATTTAGACGCACAAGTGACGGAGTGCTTGGCAAATTGAATTCAGATTTAAGTATTTGGGATTTTCTTACAAAGAATTACAAAATTGATCTTTCTTGTGGATTTTTCATGGAACAAACCGATGAAGGAATAGAAATTTCTGCAAAAACTTTACAAGCTTTGGGCGAACGAAATATACAAATCGGAATTTGTATTTATGCTCCGACCAAAGACGTTGAGAACGATGATTTATGTCCTTGCAACAGTGGAAAGAAAATATGGTCAATGCTGCACCGAAATCAAAATAAATTCGTGAATTTACACGTCGGACAATTTCCCAATTACCGCCCGCGCCGGTTGCGGTCGTCGCCCGCACTGGCGGAAACTGGTTTGCCAAACGCGCTTGAGCGTTTGCGGCAATTGATGTATAAATCTGCCATGACATTGAAAGCCATCGTTCACAACGCGGAAGAAGGCGGCTTTTGGGCCGAGGTTCCAGCGTTGCCGGGCTGTCTCACCCAGGCTGAAACTCTCGACGAGTTGAAGGTCAACCTGCGCGAGGCCATCGCACTCTGGCTTTCCGTGGATGATGAAGTGACGGAATCAAACGCGAGCGACAAAGTTCTGGAACTGACCGTGTGAAACAAGTTTCCGGCAAAGAATTTATCCGCGTCCTTCAAAAGCGCGGCTGGCTGCTCAAGCGCATCAACGGCAGTCATCATATTTTCACCAAGGCAGGTCATCAGGAACGCATCGTCATCCCCACCGAGGCGGATTTATGATTGGCTGGTGCGCTGACAAAATCTAAATTACATCCATGAATTTGCCCGGATTTCCCAATTACCGCCCGCGCCGTTTGCGGTCGTCGCCTGCGCTGCGGAAACTCGTTTGCGAAACGCGCTTGAACGCCGGGCAGCTCGTGCTGCCGCTGTTCGCGCGCGGCGGCAAAAAATTGCGCCGCGCCATCGCCGCCATGCCCGGTGTATTTCAATTGTCGCCGGACGAAATTCTGCGCGAAGCTGAACTTGCCCACAAACTTGGTGTTCCGGCGGTTTTGCTGTTCGGCATTCCAGAAAAAAAAGACGCAAAAGCGTCCGGCGCGTTCGCCAAAAACGGCATCGTGCAGCAAACGGTGCGGCTGCTAAAAAAAGAATTGCCGTCGCTGCTCGTCATCACGGACGTGTGTTTGTGCGAATACATGGCGCACGGGCATTGCGGAATTGTTTCGCACGGGAAAATCTTGAACGATCCGACGCTGAAAATTCTCGCGCAGACGGCGTTGAGCCACGCCGAGGCGGGCGCGGACATCGTCGCGCCGAGCGACATGATGGACGGGCGCGTGCGGGCAATCCGCAACGCGCTAGATAAAAATGGTTTTTCGGAAACGCCGATCATGGCTTACGCGGCGAAATTTGCGTCGGCGTTTTACGGGCCGTTCCGCGAGGCCGCCGAAAGCGCGCCAAAATTCGGCGACCGGCGCAGTTACCAGATGGACGCGGCGAACGCGAACGAGGCGTTGCGCGAAGTGGCGCTGGACATTGCGGAAGGCGCGGACATCGTGATGGTCAAACCGGCGCTGGCGTATCTCGACATCATTCAACGCGTGAAAACGGAATTTGGTTATCCGACCGCGGCCTACGCCGTGAGCGGCGAACACGCGATGATCAAAGCCGCCGCCGCGAACGGCTGGATTGACGAGCGCGCGGTGACGCTGGAAAGTTTGCTGGCGATGCGGCGCGCGGGCGCGGATATTTTGATCACTTACGCGGCGGCGGATGTGGCGAAATGGTTGCGGTAAAAAAGTTCAGCGTTCAAAGGTTTGCGGTTCAGGGTTGCCGACACTCAACACGGATATTCCGAACCTTGAAAGCTGAACGCTGAACTCTGAACCGTTAACCGTAATTTACGTTTGCCATGTTATGCCGCACAAGCTAGGCTGCGCGTTCTATTTTTCACTATGATTGGAACAATTCGTAAGCATTCGGCGTTGTTGTGGTGGACGATCATCCCTATCGTGATCATTTCGTTTGTCTCGTATATGGGTATGGCGCCGACACGTTCGGGCCGGGGCGGCGCGGGCGGCAATGATTTCGGCACCATCTACGGCCATACGGTCACGCAGGAAAATTATCAGACGGCCAGAAATGATTTTTTCCTTTATTATTCGATGCATTACGGCGAATGGCCGGATAAAAATGCGAATCTTTCCAAATCGGAACTCGAACGGGAAATTTACGTCCGCCTTTTGCTCTCCCGCAAGGCCGACAGTCTGGGGATCCAGGTCAGTGACGAGGCGACGGTGGCGGCGGCGAAGGAAATGCTCCGCTCCATCGGGCGCAACGGCCAGCCCGTGCCGATGGATTCATTCATCAAGCAGGTCCTGACGCCGGCCGGTTTGACGGATGCGGATTTTGAACGGTTCGTTCGCGACGATCTGGCGCTGCAACAATTGATCGGCGTGGTGGGATTGGCCGGCCAGTTGGTGACGCCGCAGGACGCCGGCGATTTTTACAATCGCGAACACCAGGAAATTTCCGCGCAGGCGGTTTTCTTTTCCGCGTCGAATTATTTGTCGCAAGTCACGAGCACGCCCGAAGCCGTCGGGCAATTTTACACGAATTTTCTCGCCGCCTACCGTTTGCCAGATCGCGTACAGGTGAATTACGTCGCGTTTGAGGCGACCAATTATCTCGCGCAGGCCAAGGCTGAATGGGCGAAGACGAATTTTGAAGAATACGTGGACGCGACTTTTCGCCAGAACGGACTCACCGCGTTTCCCGGCGCGAAAACGGAGGACGATGCCAAAGTGCAAATCCGCGAAGCCTTGATCAAACGCCGCGCCCTGGCCGACGCGCGCGAAAAGGCAAATGATTTTGCCAACGTGCTTTTTGCGATGGATCCGGCCAAGGCGGAAAATCTCAACGTGGTCGCCAAACAAAAGGGAATCGTGGTTCACACGACCGCGCCGTTCGCCGCCGATTACGGCCCGGAAGAATTTCTCGCGCCCGCCGCGTTCACCAAGGCCGCTTTCACGTTGAATTCCGATGTGCCGCTCGCCGAACCGGTCGTCGGGCCGGATGGCATTTACCTCCTCGCGCTGGCCCGGCAGTTGCCGAGCGAAATCCCGCCACTCGAACAGATTCGCGCGCGCGTCGCCAGCGATTTTCAATTTCGTTCCGCCGCGCTGCTGGCCCTGAACAAGGGGACTAATTTCGCACGCGCGCTCGTCGGCCAGTTGGCCGCGGGCCGCAGCTTCGCAGCGGTTTGCGTCGCCGCCGGCCTGGTGCCGCAGAACTTGCCGGCGTTTTCATTGAGCACGACGGCGTTGCCCGAACTTGGCGAGCGCGCCGAGTTGAACCAGCTCAAGCAAGCCGCGTTCACCACGCCGCCGGGCCGAGCGAGCGAGTTCATGCAGACGAGCGATGGCGGATTTGTGATTTTTGTCCAGTCGCTGTTGCCGATGGATGAAGCCGAGAAAAACGCCGCCATGCCGCAGTTCCTCGCCCAGCTTCGCCGCACCCGCGAGAACGAGGCGTTCAATGAATGGCTGACGGTTGAAGCCAGCCGCGAGTTGCGCCGGGTCCCGATCTTGCAGCCGGCGTCTACCGGCCCGACGCCCAACTAACCGTGTGAGCGCGACCATCAAACTGTCGTCGCCCACCACGCGCGAGTTCTGGGAAATTGCGGTTTTATTTGAAGACGAACACCTGCTCGCGCTCGACAAACCGGGCGGGCTGCCAACTTCACCCGATCCTACCGAACCCAATCGCCCGGATTTGATGACGCTGCTCCACACCGCCATTGCGGAAAAAAAACCGTGGGCGCGCGAACGCAACCTGGATTATTTGAGCAACATCCAACGGCTCGACGCGGACACGACCGGCGTGTTGCTGCTCGCGAAAAACAAACCCGCGTTCCTCGCGCTCGCCGATCTGTTCGGCACGGAACGCGCCGTCAAAAAATTTCTCGCGCTCGTGCGCGGCGAACCGGCGGAAAATAAATTTGAAACGGATTTCAAACTCTCGCCGCATCCCGTCAACACCGGTTTGATGTGCGTTGACGCGCAAAACGGCAAGAAAGCAAAAACGCGGTTTGAAGTGGTGGAAAATTTTCCGCGCGGCGGCTACGCGCTGCTCAAATGCGATCCGCTCACCGGACGCACCGACCAGATCCGCGCGCATCTGCGCCACGCCGGACTGCCGGTGGTTGGCGATCAACTTTACGGCGGCAAGCCGCTCTGGCTTTCACGGCTCAAAAAAGATTACCGCCTGAAACCCGGCAAAGAAGAACGCCCGTTGCTCGCGCGCGTCGCGCTGCACGCGGAAGAATTGATTTTCTCGCACCCGGTCACGAACGAAATTGTGACCATCAAAAGCGAATGGCCGAAGGATTTGAAAGTCGCCTTAAAATATCTGCGGCAGTTTGCGAAGTGATTTAGACAGGATTAACAAAATTGAAATTCTAATTCTGTAAATTCTGTTAATCCCGTCTAAAAATCGTTTTCAGGAAACTGCCCAGTTTAGAATCGCTTTTTGCGCATGCAACCGGTTTTCGGCTTGCGTGAAAATTGTGCCGGCGTTTGCTTCAAACGTTTCTTCGTCAATTTCTTTTCCGCGATACGCGGGCAAACAATGCATCACCAGCGCGTCCGGCTTGGCCAGCTTCACGAGCTTTTGATTGATTTGATAACCGTTCAAAATTTTCAGCCGCTCGGCGGATTCCGCTTCTTTGCCCATCGAAACCCAAACATCCGTGTAAAGCAGATCCGCGCCTTTCGCCGCCGCCTTCAAATCGTCGGTGCAAATAATTTTTCCACCCGCGTGTTTTAAAATTTCTTCAGACGGCTGAAATTTTTTTGGCGCGGCGATGCGCAGTTAAAATTTTAATTTCGC
>CAXUBD010000092.1:0-238 GCA_964249225.1 uncultured Verrucomicrobiota bacterium
AGATTTTTTTGGGAGTAAAATGTCAACGTGGGCGTGTAATCCAAATTCCAATACTTGCCCAGACTCAAGAGGACGCCCGGCGAAAGCGATTGAACGAGGGTCGCCTGCGGCTCGCCCGGGGTGGCCTGGACACCCGTCGCATAAGTGAGACCATAGCTGAGATGAGGTTTGGCGGTCACCGGTCCCAATTGAAACGGTTGAAACAACAGAATGCTGGGAACCTGCTTGAACACGTCCA
>CAXUBD010000092.1:248-4344 GCA_964249225.1 uncultured Verrucomicrobiota bacterium
GCAACCCGCTCTTGGTGACGACAGGGCCGCCGTAGTTGTCGCTACCGGTATCGCGGATTCCTTTAGCGACGAGCTCCGGATATTCGCCGAAGGGAATCCGCCAGCGGATGACGCCGGCGTTGAGACGATCACGGGCTGTGCTTTCTCGGTGCGGACCATGGCGAGCAGCATGAGCAACGTAACGAAAGGAATTTTTTTGCTTTGGACGGCACCCCTCATTTTCAATTTATTGCTCACTGGGCGGAAGTTTATCACAAAAATAATTTTAGTAATCAAGAAACTTTGTCCAAGCCGTTATGCATTCATCCGGGTCAATTCCGCCGCGGTTGACGGCTTCACCGGCCATTTCCGCAAGGCGTCTTCCAAGGCTTTTTGCACGGGGCGCATTTTCACGCCGGCGGCCAGCAGTTTGGAAACATCCAGCACGCAATTCGAACGCGGCGCCTTGGCGGCGTAACGATAAAATTCCTGGTCGTCCTTCCAGAATTCGAAAGGCCGCGCCGGTTTGAGAATTCGTTGGATCATTTCGACAACCTGTCGCGTCGTGACAGCGCCGGCGTTGGTGACGTTGTAGATGCCGAAAGGTGCCTGCCGCTCCCAAAGGTCAAGGCTGGCGCGGACAAAATCATCCGTATGTGAAAGCGAATTCACGCCGTCATAAACTTTCGGATAATTCTGGATCCGCCAGAGAAAATTTCTGGATTCATCCCGTTCATTGAACGGCATGCCGATCCGCCAGATGTAACTTTGCCCCACGCCGTGGATCGCCTCTTCGGCCAGCGCCTTGGTGCCACTGTAAAAATTGCAGGGCGCATGCCGGAACGAAAAATTCGGCTCGTCCCATTCGGTGAAACCGAAGATTTTCTCCGGCTTTTCCACGAGCAAGCGCCGCAGTTCGGGCGAATTATGATTTCTTTCGATGATCGTCCGCTCATCCTCCACCATTTTCGCTCCGGAATAAATGCAGCCGGACGAGACATGGCCCCACACCGTGTTCGTCATCATGCAGACCTTGGCGATCGTTTGCGGGAGAATGGAGTTGGCATATAACGTCTCCTCGCGCGCTTCTTCGCAAGCGTCCACGTTCGGTTTGCCGGTGTGACCGGCCGCGTTGATGATGAATGCCGGCTTTACTTTTCGGACATAATCGAACAGCAGGTCAAATTGAGTGTAATCAATCGCCTTGCGCGTCAGCGGAATGAATGACAGCCCGCGCCGACGCAATTCAGCCGTGAAAGCGTGACCCATGTAGCCGCTGGCTCCGAGAAGCAGAATCATAAAAATATTTGCGCCGCAAAAGCGCGATGAACGAGTTTACCTATCCTTGTTCCTTGGTGAATGGCACCGAATCCGTCGGATGATAAAAAAACCTGGCGTAAATGTAAGCAATTGTTTCACCGACGACTTCACGCACGCCGGCGCTGTAGCGCCACCAATGCCGCGGTTCATAATCAGGGTTGGGAACGGCGATGATGCCGATCGCAACATCTTTTCCAAATGCTTCCGCGAACAGCAGCCGCGTCCGCCGCGCATGCACGCCTTCCGTCACCACATTGATGCTGCGGATGGAAAGATTGTTTTCATGAAACCACTTTTTGAGTTCCAGCGCCGAACTGTATGTCCGGTCCCGCTCCACGGCGCGGTGGGGAACCCGCTGCAAAAAATCTTCCGGCACGCCATGCCGTTTTAAAAGGCCCGCGCCGACATACGCTTCAGTGTTGGAATCCTTCGTGTATTCGCCGCTGCCATTGACGGGCACACCGGTTATGAAAATTTTCTGATACGCGCCCGTCCGAAATTCTTCCGCGGCGGCCTGCGCGGCGAATTCGTGCACCCAGCCTTCCATCACGAGAATGTTCGTATCCTCGCGCTGCGTCACCGCGAGAAACGGATGGATGCCCCGCACCCACCCGTAACCGGCCAATAAAAAAAATGCGACGATCCCCAGCCATCCGCGCCAGGAAGGCGCCCAGCGTTCTTTTTTGGTGAACAGGCCCAGGAATTTTTGGGGCGGGCGATCCGCCTTGGGAATTTTCATTGGCCTTGGTTTGGAATTGGAAAGGAATTATGGTTGCGGACGCAATTTGACCAGGCCGTGTTTTTCGTAATTACGCGAACGCCGGCGTTCCTTGATGAAGCTGCGGTATTTTTCCAGCTCGGTCGTCAGGCTGATTTCCCATTCGGCGCACCCTTCGATTAAAAGCGTGTCCGCGCGCGAAATAATTTTCCGCCGGAACAGCTTCACCCACGCATAAGCCGAACGCAGACGCGGAAATTTTATGGTCTCATGTTTCCAATGATGCAGCAGATAGGCGCGCGTCTGGCCGTGTTTTTTGGCTGAATCCAAATAATGACGGCGCAACAACCGGCTCGCGTCGCAATGATGTTCGACCACCGCCAGCGGCGCGCGGCCCAGACGAAATCCCGCCTGCTCCAACTGCCACGAAAACAAACTGTCGTCGCCAAAACCCAAAGTGCCCGGCCCCAGTTCCTCGTCGAATCCTGGCACTCGCTGCAACACGCGCCGATGAAAAGCCATGTTCGCTCCGATCATTTCAGTGAGCCAGCCGTCTTCCAATCCTTCCGTGACCGAAAGAAAAGCGCGCAGCCGCCGCGTCATCCACGGACGTTCAAGATGCGGGGCCAGCCGGATCTGGCCGATCAGCGCGTCACAATCGCCGTTGATCAACGGCGGCAACAAACGTGCCAGCCAGTCGGGACTGGGATGCACATCATCGTCGGTAAAAATAATGAGTTCGCCTTGCGCCACGGACAAACCCAGATTGCGGGCGCGAACCTGGCCTTTGCGCGGTTCATGCAAAGGCCGGCAGAACAGGTTCGGCAACCGCACGGATTCGATGAATTCCGCCGTCTCATCCGTGCAGGCATTTTCCACCAGCAGCAATTCGATTTCAAGCGACCGCGGAACGCGAACTTTTTCCAAGGCCCGCAACGTGTCCTGCAATGAAGCAAGATGATTGTGGGTGCAGATGATGATGGAAGCTGTCATCAAATGCGCCACGGGCGTCTGCCGTTTTTTCGCTGGCGGACGGCTTCGGCGTAAGCTCGCTCCATCAAAATTCCGATGCGCTCCGTGTTGTATTCTGACAATACGCGTGTCCGCGCCTTGCGACCCAATTCCTGCCGGCGAACCGGATCGGCGAGCAGCGTGCAAACCGCCTCGGCGATCGCTTCGGGATTTTTTGGCGGAATCAGCAGACCGACATTGCCTTCGTCCAATTGCTGCGCCATGCCGCCCGCGGAACTGCCCACCACGCCGCGCCCGGCGGCCATCGCTTCGAGGCACGCGTTGGGAAAATTTTCCCAAAGACTGGGAAGCACGGTGATGTCCATTTGCCGGAAAATTTCATCCATCCGTTCCGGTTCAATTTTCCCTGGAAAACCGACCCGGCTTTTGGCCGGACCAAGCAGTCGCTCCAGATATTCGCTCATGGTGACTCCTGACATGGGCGACTCAATGGATTGGCCGGCAAAAATAAAATTGGTATTGGGAAAACGCTGGAGAATCAGCGGGATGGCGCGCGCGAGATCGATCACGCCTTTGCGCTGTTCCAATCGCCCGATGAATCCCACCGTGTCCGTTTTGGTTTCAATCGGAATGTCCAGCAGGCGTAGCGACGGCGCGAAAGGGTAGGGGACTTCCATCATCCGTCCGCGATCCAGCCGCCACATTTGCGCCGTGACCTCGGCGATGGCGCGGCAGGGCGCGGCGATGACATCGGCCTGCAACAAGTGGGACAATTCGATTTTGGGATAATCGAATTCCTTCCAGCGTTTCAATTTCAGCGCCGGTTGCAGCGCGGCCTTGATTCCATTTTTTAATTTCTGCCAGTTGTCTGGCGGAGGATTGTTGAGCCGACGGATCAACGTCATGGACATGTGAAGTTTGACGACGAGGGGAATCTCCGGGACCAGTTTTTTTGCCACGGACGCTTCCGCGAGAAATTCCGGGCCTTCCAAAACGTCGAACGGTTTTTCCGCATGACGTTTCGCAAACGCGTGTCCGGCCAGTTTCGGAAATTTCAGCCGGTCTTCAAACGCCTTTGAGCATTTCAACAAATGCGTCAAATAACCT
>CAXUBD010000092.1:4354-9895 GCA_964249225.1 uncultured Verrucomicrobiota bacterium
AAACTTCGTTGAGCTGGCCGGAAATTTTCGGGCTGGCCGTAAAAACTTCCACTTCATGTCCGCGCGCAGTCAACGTCCGGGCCGCTTGTCCGATGTAAGTGCCGATGCCGCCGAGCAACATGTCGGGCGGTGCTTCGTAACTGATGAAGGCGATGCGCATTGAGCTTTAACGGATCACTTCTGCGTAAAGCTGCTCGTATTTTTTTACGAAATCTTCCAGCCGGAACATTTTTTCCACGCGCGCCCGCCCGGCCCGGCCAAATTCGCGGGCTTGCTCCGGATCGGCCAGCAATTCATTCAACGCCGCTCCCAGTTCGAACCACGAGCCGGGCGAAAATAATTTCCCGGTTTCTCCGTCCACAACTTCCTCGGGAATCCCGCCCACGCGTGAAGCCACCACGGGAGCTTCGCAGCCCATCGCTTCGAGCACCGTGTAAGGCAGATTATCGGCCAGCGAAGGCGCCACGAAAACATCCGCTGCGGAATAATATTGCGCCACTTTGTCCGGACTCACGAACCCGATCGGACGGACGTTGGGCAGATTTGGAATCATCCCGCCGCCGACCGCCAGCACGACCAGATCGGGAAATTTTGGGATCACAATTTCCGCCAGCGCCCGCGCCAGAATGTGCCCGCCTTTCCGCTCGTCCGCCGTCCAGCCGCTGTGATGCGCCACGAACACAAGCACTTTTTGGTCGGCGGACAGGTTCAACTGCCGGCGCGCATCCGCGACGCGATGAAATTTTTCGAGATCAATCCCGTTGTGGATCATCTCGACCCGAAATCGTTTCAACTCGGTGGTCAAAATGCGTTGCCGCATCCAGTCGCTCACGCAGACGAAAGTGGTTTTCGGCGGCAAGCGTCCGTGAATCCGGCGTTTTTCCAATCGCCAGCGATAATACTTATGACGGATTAAAGTGTAGCGTTGTAACCGCCCGATGAGCGGGCAACGGAAACAAGTTTTGAATTCTCCGCAGTTCCAGCATTCCAGCATCATGTTGCCGATGGGCCGTGGATCGTGCGGCGTCATCACCACCGGATATTTTTCGGCGACGTCGGCTATAAATGAGTACGGCAGATCGCCGTAATAAGAATGCAGATGGACGATATCCGGCTTGAACTCGCGCAAGGCTGCCAATTGCCCGGCGGTGTCCAGCTTTTTTCCTTCGGGGAAATAACGCACGTCATGGCGATCCGCCAGACCCCGTTGGAGATCGCGCGCGCAGCGGGTCGCGCCAGCGGTCCAGTGTTCATTGATGATGGCGATACGCATTAAAATCAAGTTGTCGGTGAGACTGGCTTTTCGGCCGTGATGAATTCACTGCCGCCGATTTGCGCCGCCGCGATTGAAAATGAACTGCCATAACTGCCGATGATTTTGCCGCAGCGAGCCAAAGAATACAGATCAATCGCCGCGTCCTTGATGGCGGCGCTGGAATTGCGATCCAGACTGCGTTTGGGATGAGTGATGATCCGCCCCGGAAACCGCTGCTGCAAATTTTTTTCCTCGTCCAGATCATCGGTGGCCACGAAAAAAACCACGCCGGGCCGGCGGGCGGCCTCCTGTTCCATCAAAGACACAAACTCATTCGTCGGGCTATGGTGGAGCCAGCGGTGGTCCGTCCGCCGGATATGCACGCCGACGGTTTGCGGCCGGTTGATTTGATGAGCGTCCACGATGGCGCGCAATTCCGGGACCAGTTGAAACGCGGCCAGCGGGTCTTCGCCCCGGTGAAAATGTTCCCAGGTGCGGAGGTAAAGCGACCGCGTTTTCACCAGTTCGGCAAATGAAAAACCTGCCGCCCGCAAACTGTCCATTTCCTTTTGGTCGATGGCGCGGGCGACGGCATTTTGCACCAAGCGGGGAAGGAACTGTTTCAAAAACCGTCCTGGTTGGGTCGCGCCTGCGAAATCGAAAATCCGGTCAACGCCCGCCGGACGCTCAAACAATTCATCAAACCGGCAGTTCAAGTCTGCGTTTCGCACCCACAACACACACACCGAATGCCGTCGCGCGTGGTTGATCGCCAAAACGGAATCCAGCACCCGTATCCGGTTGCACAATCCCAGCATGGGTTCGACAAAGATCATTTTTTTACAGCAAGGATGTTAACTTCCTATATCGTGAAGAAATTATTTTGCATGGCGATCCTCCATTTTGAATATCAGAATTGGTGTTTGCCCAATAGGTCTTCAAGGTTGTGAAGGTGAGATGCGAAAAAATCTTTTGGTGTTGCGCACGATGGCGGAGAGGAAGCTGATCCGTTTTAACCTCACCTTCGCCAGAAACCAAGCCATCTTGAAAAAGGCTCCTTGGTCCAAACGACGTGCGCTGGCATAAACAGATCGCAACCAGTCTCGTTCAGGATTAAAACCAGGCAAATCAAAACATCGCCGCCATTTATAAAATGCTTCGTGAAAAACCATCCGACGGATGTTGTCTGCCACTGGCACGCGCGAACAGATATGTGCAATCACCGTAAATTCCTCGGCACAGGCCACTGGAAGTTTTGTGGTGTCACGCACCGAAAAATTATGGGTGCGGAAAAAGTTCAAAGGTTGAGCCACATAGGCTACGTCGGATTGCACTAGCATCCGCGACCACGTCCACCAATCTCCCGACAATCGCAATTTTTCAGCGGATTGGACCGCTTCAAGAAAAACACTTTTTCTAACTAAAACCGCGCTGGCATTGGGGATGGTGTTCCTTTGCACTAAATAGCAGGCCACTTCATCTGTTCCATTGTTGATGTAGTCATGTTTCCACCGTTCGGGGTTTAATTCTTGAGTCCAATACTCCCATGTTCCAAGCACTTGGTTGGCGTCATCCACGCTAAATGATTGGCAATAAGCCAAACCTACCTGAGGATTTTTTTGCAGTTGTGCAGTGAGGATTTCCAACAAACGCGGGTCAGCATAATCATCCGATTCGGCAATCCATAGATATTCGCCACCGGCCAGTGCCGCGCCTTTTTGCCATTGAATAAACGGGCTGCCACTATTTTTTTCATTAAACAGCAACCGCATCGGCGTATTTTTTGAATAGTGCTCCAATACCGCACGACTGTTATCCGTGGAGGCGTCGTCCAAAACAATCAATTCGTAATTCTTAAAAGTTTGCGCCAGAATGCTGTCCAGCCGCTGCGGCAAAAACCGTGCGTGGTTGTAATTGGGAACGATGACCGAGACCAGAACCCGGGCTGACTTAGAAATTGTCATCATCAACTAGTTTCCTGATGTCCTTGTCTCAATAAACACGCTGTCAGGTAATCGGCCGAAGGAGCATTGGGCAATGAGTCCATTATGCGTTCCTGTTTTTGCATCATTCAGCACGGGGTGTGGCAACCTGCTTCGCCGGCTTCACCGCTGGCAATGGTTGCACGCCGGGAATTAGTTTGCGATAGTCGCCGCGGCTGAAATATTTTTCCAGCCACACATAGGCGACGATGAACAAGTAACGGCTGCCCATTTCCTTTAACCTCAGCTTGGCCGTGCCCGTTCGGCGATTGCGCCAGGTGATGGGTATGACTGTCCAGGAATAACCGCGAACCACCGCCTTTAACGGCAACTCCACCGTCAAGTTGAAATGCGGGGATAGAAACGGCTGACAGCCGTCCAGCGTTGTTTTGCGGTAAGCTTTGAAAGCATTGGTTGTATCGTTCAAAGGCATTTTGAAAAGCAACCCGATGAAAAAATTAGCCAGACGATTGATCCGCAGTTTGAACCATGGATAATCAATCACGCCACCGCCTCTCATAAATCGGCTGCCGAACACACAATCCCAGCCTTCGTTTAATAATTTCCAGTAACGGACCACGTCGCGACAGTCATCCGATTCGTCGGCCATCATGACGACTACCGCGTCGCCGGACATGGACGCGATGCCCAACGTGATCGCTCGACCGAAACCATGTAGCCCGTCATTTTTGACCGGCCGCAGTGTGGCATTGCGCGATTGTAATTCCGTTAAAATGGTCCATGTGCGGTCGGTGCTGCCATCATCCACCACGATGATTTCATGCGGTACATGGTTCAAGCTTAATTCTAAATGAAGATGCTCCACGGTCGCCGCAATGCAACTCTCCTCGTCGCGCGCCGGGATGACGACGCTCAACAGACTCAATGGTTTTCCAGGATTCGGCGACGGTGACGTGGCTGGGCTCATGATTCAATGTGGATTGCCCGCGCAAAATAGTTCAGGGTTAACTTCTTTAATTCCCAAACCCGTCTAACAGACGGGTTTTGTCGTCGCCAATCAAGATTATCCGCCTTGCAGTAGAGGTTATCCCTTCCCGAGTCAAGGTTGTCCGCTTTGAACTCGAAGTTATTTTATTAGTATGCGAGGTTATTTGACACGTAGTCGAGGTTATTTATCGCAACTTTGGGTTCTATGGAGCAGACACAAGGTTACGGGAAAGCGACTTGCCGTTCACCGCTGGAAAATCTCGGCGCATTTCTTCCAGGATTTCCGCTGGCAGGCTGGACTTTTCCAGCAATGAAAATGCCGCCGGCGGCTGGATCCGTGACGGGCTATTGTTCAACAAAGCCGCTTTCAAAAAGGGCATTCCTTGTTGCAAAAGCACGTCAGGGAGAAAAACACTCACGTTTCGCACGAGCCCGCGACGGGTACGGAAAAGATAATAGTCGTAACCTTTTTTCCAGAAGCTGCGCCCTTTGCGATAGGACGACAGGATGGGCTCCCACGCGAATACGGACTTGCCCGTGAAACCGCCTTCTTCCAGCCAGTTGGTCAGGCCGAGTTCGTAGCTGTAAATCATCTGCCATTTGTTTTTATAGGGCAGCACCGAGCGCCAGAACTCCGCGAATCGCTGGCTATGCAACACCCGCTTGCGGAACACCAGAAAATAACTCTGCAAATGCCGGTTGAATTCATTGTTGTCCGTCAGTCCCCAAAAATCGCAGTCCGCCACCGCCGGATTCTGCCACAACGGCGCGAGCGGTTGCAGCGGCCCGATGATGCTGGAATTGGTCAGCAGCAGTTCATCGAACTGCAACAGGTCATACTCGGCCATGCCGCGCTGCCACATGGCGAAATCCACGCCGGTGTTTTCCCGCACGATGACCCGTTCGCAAATTTTTTTCAGCAACGCTTCGCTGGCGGGCGAAATTTCCGAATTGGAAACAAAACAGATTTGAAAGCCAAGCTTCACGAGCTGTTGCAGATAAAAAAGTACATGGCCTGCCACTTGGGGAGAACGACCATAGTGTGCATAAATTACAAGACGCATGGTTGGTTTACTCTTACTTTATTGAGCCATTCGCCGGCACCGGCGACAGACTTGATAGGCAGGCCTGTAAAACCTCGTCCACCCGGATTGATTTCATGCAGTCGAAGTCGAACGGGCAACCGGTGACCCAATGCAGGCGGGGAACTCGATGATGACATCCTTGACACGCCACGTTGCTTACCACAAATAAACGCGCTATAGCGGCAGAAAATCGAAAACGAGGAGAAGTTGAGCCAAAGATGCCCACCGCCGGAGTGCCAACCGAGGCGGCGATATGCAACAGTCCCGAATC
>CAXUBD010000093.1:0-310 GCA_964249225.1 uncultured Verrucomicrobiota bacterium
CGTGGCCGGCGACAACACCGTGTTGAGTTACACCGTCGCCGACGCGACCATCCATATCATCGGCAAAGGCACGGTGACGGACAGCACGAACAAGGGCTGGTTCAACCGCCTCTGGGACAAAATCAATCCATTTTGATCAATGCCATTGGTGCCGCGACAATTGAATTTGTTGAAACGCATTAACGCAAAGGCGCAAGCGCGCGGCGCTGGTGTAAAGCAAAACATCCAACACCCGATGAAAACACGCGGCGTGCGACGAATTGAATCGGAAGTTGGATGGGCCCAATTCCCCGGCAAAAATTTTCTGGCG
>CAXUBD010000093.1:320-8007 GCA_964249225.1 uncultured Verrucomicrobiota bacterium
TACACGGCGTGATAACGGGCGATGTCGCTCGCGGTGACCAGGCAAAGATCGCCGTCAGGCTGGATGGCGTTCTTGAGGTCGTCGCGCGCCTCCTGCCTGGCCCGCAGGAATTCGGCATGGTCGCCGGCGCGCGCGACAACCAGTTGGTCGGCTACGGCCTCGTCGTCGGACTCGCGGGCGATGGCGACAAAGACCCGGTCTACACGCAGCAAACCATCGCCAACATGTTGCGGCGATATGGGGTGAACGTGCCGGCCACGACGTTGTCCGCCAAAAACGTGGCCGTCGTCATGGTCACGGCGAACATCGCGGCGTTCGTGAAAGAGGGCGCGCGCATTGACGTGCAGATCGCCTCGATGGGCGATGCCAAATCATTGCAAGGCGGCGTGCTGCTGCAAACACCGCTGCTGGGCGCGGACAACAAAGTTTATGCCGTGGCGCAAGGCCCGATTGCCGTCGGCGGGTTTTCCCTCGGCACGGGGGGCGGCGGCGGGGCGACGGTGACGAAGAATCATCCGACCGTGGCGCAAATCATTGACGGCGCGATTGTCGAACGCGAAATTCCGACGACGATTGTGCGCGACAATACGGTCGAACTTTTGTTGCGCGAGCCGAGTTTTATTTCCGTCGCGCTCATGGCCGACGCCATCAACGGAGTTTTCACCAACTCCGCGCACGCGGTGGATTCGACTTCCGTGCAAGTTCGGATGCCCGAAGGCGCGGAAAACAATCCGGTGGATTTCATCGCGCGGCTGGAGGACATCGCCATCACGCCGGACATGCCCGCGCGTGTCATCATCAACGAACGCACCGGCACGATCGTCGCCACCGCAAATGTTCAAATCTCAAGCTGCGCCGTCGCCTGCGGCAACATCACGATCAACATCGCCTCCACGCTGGACGTGTCACAACCCGCGCCTTTCAGCAACAACGGCCAGACCGTCGTGACGCCGCACACGACGACCGACGTGACGGAAAGCAAAGCCGGGCTGGTCACGCTGCCGGAATTGCCGACGGTGGAAAAAGTGGCGGCGGCGTTGAACACGCTCGGCGTGACGCCGCGCGACATGATGGCGATTTTTCAGGCCATGAAACAGGCCGGCGCGTTGCAGGCCGAACTCCTCATCCGCTGACATGAACATCGCGCCAATCAGATCCGCCGTTGACGCCGCGAACACGCCGGTCGAGGAACTGGCGGGCAACAAAAGTCTGACCGAGCAGCAAAAAATCGCCGAGGCGAGCCGGCAGTTTGAAGCGATCATGCTGCGGCAGATTTTGAGCGAATCGCAAAAGCCGGTCATCACGTCGGAGTTCACGGACAATTCCACCGCCGCCGGAATTTACCAGGACTACATTACGAACACTTTGGCGGACAGCATATCAAAGTCCGGCACGTTCGGCCTCGCCAAAATTTTTGAGAAACAGTTGAGCCATCCCGCGCCGAAAACTGATCCCGCTGAAAAAAATGTTGTTTCGCGAGCGTCGCAAAAAAAAGTTGCCGCCGTTCAGCCTGAAAATTTTGACCTAAAGAATCCGATGCCAATTTCAATCGTCCATCATGAATGACCTGCTCCACAACCTGATTGAAGCCTTGCGCGAGGAATTGAAACAGTATGGCGAGATGCTCGCCGTGCTGGATCAGCAGCAAAGTTCCGTCGTCCAGCGCCACACCAACGACCTTTTGGAAAACGTCGCGAGCATCAACGCGCAGGCCGATGTCATCGCCGCCGTGCGCCGCGAACGCGAACAACATCAGCGCCACGTCGCGCGACTGCTGGATTTGGCGGAGGACGCAAACTTCGGGACAATCATTCCATTGCTGCCTCCAGATTATCGCCCGTTGGTTCAGGCGCTCGTGCAGGAAAACAATGAATTGCTCGCGCGCGTGCATCAGCGCACACGGCAGAATCATTTGTTGTTGAGCCACGCCGTTGAACTGATGCAGCAGTTGATCAACGCGATTTTTCCCGGTGGAAGTCCCAAAACTTACGACAGCAACGGCCGGCTGCCCGTGAACGGGCTGCCGCAACATTCCATGTATGAACGCGTCGGCTGAATAAATTTATGCTTGGATTATTTGGCACCTTAAATCTGGCTTCGCGCTCGCTGCAAACGCAGATGACCGGCGTCGAAGTGACGGGACAAAATCTCGCCAACGTCAACACGACCGGCTACACGCGGCAGTCGGTCGAGATCCAAACCAGCCCGGACATTTCGACGACCCTCGGACAAGAAGGAACCGGCGCGAATGCCGTCGCGATCCAGCAAGTTGTCAACGCGATTTTGAACGGTCAAATCCAAAGCCAGCAAAGCACGAGCGGTTATTGGAGCGCACAGCAGACGGCGTTGCAAAGCGCGCAAACGAGCCTCAATGAATTTCTCAACGGCACGGGCAGCACGACTTCGTCAACTTCGACGAACAGCACGACGGACACCGGATTGTCCGGCCAGTTGAGCAGCCTATTCGCCGATTTTCAGAGCGTCGCGACTTCGCCGACGTCCGTTTCTGCGCGGCAGAAATTGATCAGCGACGCGCAAACGCTGGCGTCCACGTTCAACCAAGTCAATTCGCAACTCAACACCTCGCGCACTTCACTCAATACATCGCTGGGCAACGACGTTGATTCGGCGAATAAATTAATTTCAGAAATCGCCGATTTGAACAAACAAATTTCCACCGCCGATTTCAGCGGCGCGACGCCGAATGATCTGCTCGATGAACGCGAGCAGGATTTGGAAAATTTGTCCAATCTTACAAACATCACGACCAGCACCGGAACCAATGGCGCCGTGGACGTGAGCATCGGCGGGCAGACTTTGGTTTCTGGCAATCAAGTTTTGGACACGCTCCAAACTTATGACGCGGGCGGCGGCCAGCTGCTTGTGCAAACCGCGACCGGCGGCGTGAACCTGATGCTGACCGGCGGCTCGATGCAAGGCACGATTGACGCGCGCGACGGCGAACTGGCGACGATGCAAAGCAGCATCAATACGCTCGCCTCGACGCTCATCATGCAGGTCAACGCGGTTCACAGCGGCGGTTTCAGTCTCACCGGAACAACCGGCGCAAATTTTTTCAACGGCACGGACGCGGCAACCATCATCGTGAACGTCTCGCTCGCAAATAATCCGTCGCTGATCCAAGCCTCCGGCACGGCAACGGCGAACAGCGATAATTCCATTGCGCGACAGCTCGCGGATTTGGCGTCCACCACGCAGTCGGGCTTGAACAATCAGACTTTCAGCGATTCTTACGGCGCGACGGTCGCCGCGCTGGGCGATTCGCTGCAAACGGCCAACGATCAAGTCAACAATCAAACCGCCGTGAGCAATATGCTGGCAACGCAACGCAGTTCCGTCAGCGGCGTGAACGTGGACGAGGAGATGACGAACCTGATGAGTTTTCAGCGCGCGTATGAAGCGTCCGCGCAACTGGTGACGACGCTGAACACGATGCTCGGCGACACGCTGGCGATGAAAACTTCCTGACTGAATTGATCCATGCGCATCGGCACCAATTCTTATACGGACACGATGATCGCGCAGTTTAATTTGCTGAAGACGCAGCAGGTCAAATTGCAAAACGAAGTGTCCACGGGATTGAGCGTCTCGGCGCCCGACAACGATCCGGCCGCGATGGAAAACACATTGAGCAACCTGTCTAACCAGTCGGCGCAGCAGCAATTCAGCAGCAACATTTCCACGGTGCAGTCGAAGGCGAATTCGATTTACACCGTTTTGCAATCGCTTCAGACGATTTCCAATCGCGTCGGCGAAATCGCCATGTCCGCCGGCGGCGCGACCAATTCGCAAACGGATTTGAATAATTACGCCGGCGAAGTCACGTCGTTGATTCAGCAGGCCGCACAACTGGTCAACGCCAAGGACCCGGCGACGGGACAATATCTTTTTGCCGGAACCAATTCCGGCCAGCAGCCGTTCACCGTCACAACCGACGCGAATGGAAATGTCACCGGCGTGACTTATTCGGGAAATTCTTCGGTGAACCAAACTGAAATTGCCTCGGGCGTGAACGTCGCGGTGGACGTGCCCGGCGCGAACACTTCTGGTTCCGGCGCGCAGGGATTGATCACCGACAGCCGGACGGGCGCGGATCTTTTCAACCATTTAATTTCGCTGCAAAACAATTTGCTGGCCGGCAACACCAGCGCGATCACCGGCACGGACACGAAAAATCTGCAGAATGACGAAAATAATCTGACGTATCAGGTCGCCGACAACGGAAATGTCCAGACGCGATTGAACACCGCATCCGCATTCGTTACGAGCCAGGCCAATTCCTTGACCGGATTGATTTCAAACGCATCCAGCGCCGACCTGGCGACAACGCTAACGCAGTTAAACCAGGCGCAGACCGCGTATCAGGCCGCGCTCCAAAGCAGCGCGACCATCATGCAGCTCTCCATTTTAAATTATCTCACATAAACTTGCCATGAACACCGCCGCCACCGAATTGAAAACTGAAAAAAAATCTGCGCCACCAGCCAATCAGATTCAATTCCCACTTGGCATCTTGGGCTTTGAGCAAATCAAAAAATACGCGCTGCTCGCCGATCCCGCCGAAAAACCTTTTGCGTGGTTGCGGGTGACGGAAAATAATTCACTCGCGTTCGTCGTGATTGATCCGTTCATCGTTTTGCCGGATTACAAACCGGACATTCCGCCAGCCGACGTGGATTTTTTGGATTTGAAAGACGCGGGCGATGCGCTCTTGCTCGGCATTGTGACCGTCCACGGCCCCGACCGCGCGACCATGAATTTAAAAGGACCGATTGTCATCAACCGCCACACGCACACCGGCAAACAAGTCATCATCGCGAACGCCGCCGATTATTCGGTGCAACATCCGCTGCCGGTCGCCGAAGCTGCCGCATAAATTCCAATGCTCATCCTGTCGCGAAAACTGGGCGAAAGCATCGTGATTGATGGCGACATCCGCGTGCAAATCATGCGCGTGGACGGCGACGTGGTGAAGATCGGCATCGAAGCGCCCGCGTCCGTGCCGGTGCATCGGTTGGAAGTTTATGAGGAAATTCAACGCAACAATCAGCAGGCATTGACGAAGCAAACTTTGCCACTGCCAAAATTAGCCGATGCGTCCAAACCTCCGTCAAAAATATGATGGCAATATGATTTTGAACGCGCATGACATTGTCAGCCAAACCGAGGCAAGGTCAAACGATCAATCCACGTGCCCGGTCTGCGAGGTGCCGGCGGGATTTGCATTGGCCAAACTGGGTCACGCCTATTTTGCCTGTTCCCTTTGCCAAACAGTTTTCACGCCCTGCATTGATTCGTCAGTGATTCGCACGGAAAATAATTCTCCCGGTTTGCGTCACGATCCGGCCTTGGATCTAGAACGGCTGAAGCGGATGGGAACCGCTTTGAAACGTCCGGTCAAAGACTTGGTGGACTTTGGTTGTGGAGAAGGTGAATTCATTCAGTTGATGCATCAACAAAATGTTCGCTGCGACGGCATTGACAAGCACACCGAATTACAATTGGACGGATTGGCCGCAGACTCACTGGACGGCATCACGATGGTGGAAGTCATCGAGCATCTTTATCAACCGCACGAAATTTTTCGCGAATTTCACCGCGTGCTGCGGCCTGGCGGCGTGGTCTACGTCGAAAGCAGCTTTACGGACGGCCAAAAATTGGAAAGCTGGCCGTATCTCGATCCGGCCATCGGTCATTGCACGCTGCATTCGGAATGCTCGATGAAGCTGCTGGCGCAAAAACACGGCTTCGCCCTGACTAAATTAAACGACAACGTCTTCGTGATGAGAAAATCCGCGCGCGAAGTGGCGTTTCATTTTTTCCCGGATGACGTGCTGATCGAACCATCGCCGAGATCGGCGGTCAGTTCGCTCGCTGCCACCGCTCAATCGCTGGCCAACCGGCTTGCCGGAATCGGGCCGTTTTACCTGCACTTTGGCGGCGCGGGCGACGCGCTGCTGTTGCTGGCCACGTTTCTTGACAAAAATCCCGGCGCACAAATCGTCAGCTTTCCAAATTCCATTCCCGCCGCGCGCAGTTTTTTTGAAGCGTTTCCATCGCTCAAGCGCGTCTGGTTTCTGCCAAAAAATGACAGCGCGCAAATCCACATCCTGATCCGAATGTTGATGCGGCACATCCCAAATTGCCAAGGCATGGGCGTCACGCCGGAAATGGATTACTTCAAAGAATGGCACGATAAATTGAACATCTTCAAAAAGTTCGGCGTGACGCGGCGGCCGGATTGGGCAAAAAGTTTTCGCACCAATTTGCACCCGGACCAAATCGCGCTCGCGCCCAAAGGCAGTCTTCAGGGAATGCTCGGCTCCAAACGCAACATCATTGATCCGGCCGTCTGGCCGCAATTGCTCCGATTCATTTTAGGCAGTGGATTTCGCCCCGTCATCATCGGCACGCCGGGTGAAAGCAAATTTTATCCAACCATCGAAGGTTGTGAAGATCGCCGCAGCCATTCCTTCCGCGACCAGATGGAAATCATCGCCAACAGCGTCGCCTTCATCGGCGCGGACTCGTGGGCGAAGACTTTTTCCGCGCTCGCCGGCGTCCCCACCATTGTCTTCGAGCCGCTCAAAGGCGTGGATTGGATCGGTAAAAAGGATCCGTCGGATTTTGTTTTCATTGATCCATGGGATGAGATTACGGTCGTCAAAAACCTCCCGGAATGCCGCGCTGTTTTTGAGCGCATTACAAAAAAATTTCTGCCAGCACCTAAACTTTCGCCAAAAACCGTCGTCGCGTGGGAAGGCTCGTTTCTCGACCACGGCAGCCTTTCGCATGTGAACCGGGAACTGACGTACGAATTGCGATAATTTTCAGATTTTGAAATTCGCCGCGTTTTCAATGGCGCTCAAACGTCGGCCAGCTTTGAAAATCTCGCGCGTGAAATTATTTCCAACGCGCCTTCATCCGACGCCGCCTTGACCGTGCGCCACGCGTGGCCGCCGGACTGGAAACGTCCGCGTCACGGCAAACTCGCCGTCATCCAGCCGTGGGAATTCGGCGCGCTGCCGCAAGAATGGGTGCGCCAGTCGCGCGACGTGGACGAATTCTGGGTCCCGTCCTATTTCGTCCGCAACTGTTACATTGAATCTGGCGTCCCGGCGAAAAAAGTTTTTGTCGTGCCCAACGGCGTTGATTCAGAAAAATTTTATCCGCAGGCCGCTCCGATGAAACTGGCGACGCAAAAGAAGTTCAAATTCCTTTTCGTCGGCGGAACCATTGGCCGCAAAGGGCCGGATTTATTGTTGCAGGCTTACTTAAAAAATTTCAAAAACACGGACGACGTCTGTCTCGTCATCAAAGATTTCGGCGGAAAAAGTTTTTACGCCGGGCAAACATTTGAATCGCAAATCCGCGCCGCGCAATTGTTACCCAACGCGCCGGAGATTTTATATCTCAACGAAGAACTGCCGTCGGATTCGTTGCCCGGACTTTACACCGCGTGCGATTGCCTTGCGCTGCCGTATCGCGGCGAAGGTTTTGGGTTGCCCGTGCTCGAAGCGATGGCGTGCGGCCTGCCGGTCATCGTCACCGCCGGCGGCGCGACAGACGATTTTGTCCGCGACGAATTTGCCTGGCGCATTCCCGCCGAACGGAAAATTTTTGGAAACGAAGTCAGCGGCATGAAACTCGCCGGCGACGGCTGGCT
>CAXUBD010000093.1:8017-9864 GCA_964249225.1 uncultured Verrucomicrobiota bacterium
CCCGATCTCGTCGCGCTTGGTGAAAAAATGCGCCGGGCTTTTGAAAATCAAGACGAAGCGCGCAAACGCGGCAGACTCGCCAGCCGCCATGCCCACCAATTTTGCTCGTGGAAAAATTCCGCCGCGATTGTCGCAGAGCGCATCCGCGAACTAGCGGCCAGTTCGACGGCATTAACTAAATCGGCGAAAGTTGCGTCCGTCATTTTGCCGGCGGTCGCACAAATCGGGCGGCTCAATGAAGCGCGGAAATTGTTTGGCCGGAAAAATTTTCAAACGGCCTGGCAAACCACCCTCGCCGCGATTGAGAAACGGCCGTTTCATCCTGAAGCATTTTTGCTCCTTGCCGAAATCGCGTCGGCCGCCGGTGATTCCATTTGCGCACGCCAATGCGCGCAACACGCCAGAAAAATTGCGCCGGCCTGGAAGGCACCAAAACAATTTCCTAAAAAGGCGCTCAATGGCAATGCGAAATTTGAATGGTTGAAACTGCCACCGATCAATTCTCCGCTCTCAACTCCAAACTCAAGACTATCGGTATGTTTGATCGTCAAAAACGAGGAGAAATTTCTCGCGCATTGTTTGAAATCAATCCGCAATGTCGCACAGCAAGTCATCGTTGTGGACACCGGCTCGACGGATCGCACGGTGGAAATCGCGAAGGAATTCGGCGCGGAAATTTACTCATTCACTTGGTGCGACGATTTTTCCGCCGCCCGCAACGCCGCGCTCGAGCACGCGACGGGCGACTGGATTTTGATGCTGGACGCCGACGAGGAATTGCCCGAAGCGGAACATGAAAAAATCCGCGCGGACATGAAAAAATCCGACGCGATCTCCTTTCGATTGCCGCTAATCAATCGGGAACACGAAGCTGGCGGGCAAAATTTTGTTCCACGTTTGTTCCGCAACGCGCCGGGCGTTTATTATGCTGGCCGCATCCACGAACAGGTTTTTCCGAGCCTGCTGCCACTCGGAAAATCCTGGGGTTTAAAAATGGCTTTCGGCACGGCGCAATTGTTGCATCACGGTTACACCAAGGAAATGGTTCGCGATCGGAATAAAATCGAGCGTAATCTAAAATTGCTCCGGCAGGCGGTTGGGGAGAATCCAACGGACGTAAATCTGATGATGAACTTCGGCCTGGAACTTGTCCGCTCGAACGATCTGGCCGGCGGCGTGGCGAAATATCGCGAAGCATTTGAACTTATGTCCGCACAGGCGGCGGATGAAACCGCGCCGGAATTACGCGAGGTGCTGCTGACCCAGTTCACCTGTCAGCTTTACAAAATCCGCGCGCATGAAGAAGTCGTGCGCGTGCTGAATTCGCCGCTGGCAAAAAAAAACGGGCTCACGGCGTCGTTGCATTTCGCGTTTGGCCTGTCGCAGTTTGAAATGAAAAATTACGGCGAAGCGGCGAAACAGATGCAGCAATGTCTGGCCAAACGCAAACAGTCCGCACTTTCGCCGATCAACACGGATATTCTCACGGTTGCGCCGGAGCATTGCCTCGCGTTAAGCCTCGCAAAAATGGGCGATGCGGCGGGCGCGGAAAAAACCTTTCAAAAAATATTGGCAGAATCAGGCCAAAAGAATTTCGAAAATGTAAAATTGGATTACGCGAAATTTCTGGCGGGGCAAAATCGCGCCGTCGAAGCGCTGCAAAAGTTGCACGAAATGGTCGCGGCCAATACGCGCAATTTGGCGGCGTGGCGGACCGGCGGAGAAATCGCCCTGAGCCGCCCGGAATTTTTGGAGTTCGCGCGCGACTGGACAGGCGAGGCGTTGCGTTATGGGGGGGAAGATTTGGTTGTCGTCGCGCAACGCGCCGAGGGGGTGATGTTCAGCGG
>CAXUBD010000094.1:0-9342 GCA_964249225.1 uncultured Verrucomicrobiota bacterium
GAATTCCAGCGTCAAGCCGTTCCAATTAAATCCGGAGAACGAAATGTTTTTCACCTGGTTGCCGGACGAATAAATCAGCAGGCCGGAATTGGACGTAAAAGTTTCAGGAATAATTTGCGAGCCGTCCACGAAGATGAGCGGACTGCCCGCGAAGCCGGGCTGCGTGGAACCGTCAATCACCATTCCGTTCGTCACGAGCGGCGGCAGATGGCCCGTGAGATGAATGTTGAAAACGCCGTTGCTGTAGCCGGCGTCGCTCGTCGGGATGTTAAATTTTACAATGGCACAATGGGCGGCCCGTAAAGAAATTTTAACGCCGCGCGATCGCCGGGACTCAAGCAAAGATTGCCCATGCGAAACTGGTAGCGCGGAAAAAAAGGCGGCTTGGGTTGCTGCGTGGCGAGCACGCCCGGCTGCGTCGAGGCGAAATCCCAGCCCAAGTGCATGACCGATTCAAAATCGTAATTGCCATTGGTAACGCTCGTCGGATCAATCTGAAAAAATTGCAGGTTGCCGGACGTGACGTTGTTGGAAATCACCGTGATAAAATTCGTGGCATCGGGCCGGATATTTTCGTGCGTGAACCCAAACGAGTGGCCCATCTCATGGCAGACTTGCGCGCGGCTCAAACTGGAAACGGTCACAACCTGCGGATTGAAACCCGGCGATACGTTATCAATGTAATTGGTGTTGTAGGCGAAAAGAATCCAGCGCGTTTCGGTCGTGTGCGGAACAAAACTGACGTTCGCGGCCAGTTGCCATTCGCGCAGGCCGTCGAAATAAGTCTTTTGCTGCGCGGCGGTGAGCGTGTTCGTGAATTCATACGGCACGATGCCGCCGGGCCAGGGAACGTTCGCCGGCGAAGTGCCGGCGTAGAAATTTCCGGCGAAAAGAGAAGTGGCGGCCAGCATTGATACCACGCAAAACGAACACAGCCAGGCCTTCCACTTGCGTGCGGCGGGACGACTAAAAATTGCAGCCGGTTCAATCACCACGCCTGACAAATTAACGGCGCGAATCATTTCCGCAAGCGAATGTTTATGCGCGGCACCCCTGCCATTTATTTTTTTCGAGCCGTAATAAATTTCATTTTGTGAACAACCCGCGTTTGACTATTTGAAACTGATTCACTAAATTTTTCATTCAACAAAATTAACAACGGGAAGTGGGAATTCAAAATTTTATGGCCGCCAAATCTACTGAAAAAACTGCCGAAAAAACTGTCGCTGTCGAAACCAAAGCCAGCGCCGCGCGCTCGCGCGATCTCGAAACTGCGATTTCTGCCATCACCAAAAGTTACGGTGAAGGCGCGATCATGCGGCTCGGCGATGCGCAGGCGCACGTCAAGATTGACGTGATCCCGACCGGCGCGCTCGCGCTGGACCTCGCGCTGGGCGTCGGTGGATTGCCGCGCGGCCGCGTGATCGAAATTTACGGGCCGGAATCTTCTGGCAAAACCACGCTCATGCTCCACGTCATCGCCAACGCGCAAAAAACCGGCGGCCTCGCGGCGTTCATTGATGCCGAGCACGCGCTCGATCCCGGCTACGCAAAAAAATTGGGCGTGAACCTCGACGATTTGCTCGTCTCGCAACCCGCGTCCGGCGAAGAGGCATTGACCATTTGCGAAACGCTTGCGCGCTCGAACGCGCTCGACGTCATCGTCATTGATTCCGTCGCCGCGCTCGTGCCCAAGGCCGAACTCGAAGGCGACATGGGCATGGCGACGATGGGCATGCAGGCGCGGCTCATGTCGCAGGCGCTGCGCAAGCTCACCGCGATCTTGAGCAAATCCAAGACGGCGTGCATTTTCACGAACCAGTTGCGCGAAAAAGTCGGCGTCATGTTCGGCAGCCCGGAAACCACGCCCGGCGGCAAGGCGCTGAAATTTTACGCGAGCGTGCGGCTCGACATTCGCCGCAAAGACACACTTAAGGACGACGCGGGTAACGCCACGGGCAATCACGTTCGCGTCAAGGTCGTCAAAAACAAAGTCGCGCCGCCGTTCGTCGAGGCCGAGTTCGACATCATCTACAATCACGGCATCAACAAGGAAGGCAGCATTCTTGAAGTCGGCATTTCCCACGGCGTCGTGGACAAAAAAGGCGCGTGGCTGCAATTCGACGGCGAACTCATCGGCCAGGGCAAGGAAGCCGCGCAAAAAGCGCTCGCCGAAAAACCCGCGCTCGCCAAGAAAATCGTGGACGCGATCATGGAGAAACGGAATGCGCCCGTGGTTGTGGAAGAAAAATAATTTTTTTGCAGCGGGCGTTGAAACCTTGCGTTCAAAATGAAATTGCCGAACGCCGAGCGGGCTTTTGTGAACCTGGCGAAGCTGCGGGATTATTCGCTCGATGCCGCGCATGAAGAAGGCAAACACAAAGCCCGCGTTTTTGCCGCCGCGCTGGGTTTGACCCGCGCTGATGCTGACTGGCTGCGCGATCAATTGTTGTCCGTTGCGCGCACGCAGGATTGCCAGCTTGGCCGCAAGACGGATCACGGGCAGCGTTACGTTTTGGATTTCCGGCTCGCGTTTCGCGGCAAATCCGCCCGCGTGCGAAGTGTTTGGAACGTGCGCCCCGCCGAGGATTTTCCTAGATTGGTGACCTGTTACGTGCTATAAAATCAACGTGCAAAATGCGCCGGTCAAATTGCTGGATGTTGTCGCGCTGCTGGCTGACAAGCCGGCAGAACGCTTGGTCGCCGGACAGGTCGGCACGGTCGTGGAGGTGTTCGCGCCGGATGTCTTCGAGGTGGAATTTCTGGATGCCAGCGGCAAAACGGTGGCTTTGACGGAATTGAAACGCGAGGAATTGCTGGTGCTGAAACACGAAGCTGCGGTTGCGGCTTGATGCGTGAAATTAAATCGTCATAAATTTTTATGATTATCTGGCAAGGTCGTGGATTCTTGGTTGCTGTGATTATCTTTGGCTTTTCGTTGATTATGAATTTAATTTTCAACGCGACGTATGGCGCTGGATATTATGATCATCACAAATGGCCATTTGCTTTATCTTTAGTTGATTCAGCCATTCTTTGTTGGTTTCTTGGAAATTATTTTCGGAAGAAAACAGACCGGATTGTGATTGATAAGAAGACCGGCAGGGAGTTTGTCATTAATCAATCCAAACACACTTTATTTTTTATTCCCATGCAATATTGGGGACCGATTTTGTTAGTGTGTGCTGCGATTTTGGTTGGTATTGAATTCATGCAGTGATCAGAGCAAAAGCTTGTTTCTTCCTACGCTTGCTTTCCGCCCGTCGCCAATCCATGCTAGGATATATTTCTGACTCCCGCACAGCGGGCCATTTTACAACATGAGCAGCATTTCCGACATTGATCTGGACCTGGAAAAACTTTTTCAGCCCGCCTGGGCGCAGGAAAAGCCGGCTACCAATCGTTTTGACAAGTTCACCGGCAACGAAGGCGTCAAGCCCGAACGCCGTTTCAACGACAAGCCCGGCGAACGCCGCGCCCCGCGGCGCGACAATGCCGGCGGCGGTGAACGTCCGCGTTCCGGCCCGAAATTCGTCGGGGGAAAAAGAGATTTCCGTGGCGGCGAGAATCGCGAGGCAGGCCGATTCAACGATTCAACGATTCAACGATTCAACGAAAAACCCGCGCTGTTGCCGGAAATTTCCGTTGTGTTTTTGCCGGACGAAAAAGGCGTCGAATCGCTCGCGCGCCAGATCAAGATGACGGGACGCGCGTATCCGTTGTTCGACATCGCGCGGTTGATCTTGCAAAAGCCGGAGCGCTATTCGGTCAAGCTCGCGGTGCGGAAAAAAGCCGACGGCACGGTCGCGCAGACGCTGTTCGTCTGCGCGCTCGACGAGACGCCGTGGTTGAACGAGGACGAAGTGGTCGCACACATCCTTAAAAATCATTTCGCCACGTTTTATCAATTGGAACGCACAGCCACGGAGCCGCCGAAGGGTGTTTATACGTTCGTCGCGCAATGCGGTTTAAGCGGCGCGATTCTTGGCCCGCCGAATTACCACGATTACCAAAACCAGTTGCGCAAGCTGCACGCCGAAAAATTTTCGCGGATGCCATTTGATGTTTTCAAATCGCGCGTGCGGATTGTGAAGGACGAGGCCGTCGTGAAAAAATGGATCGAAGAACAAAGTTTCAAGTCGGAATACACCGTGCTCAACGTGCCGGAACCGCTCAAACTTGCGAACCTCGAAGAAGTGGAAAAACATTTTCGTGCCGTCCACAAGGAAACGATCGTCAAATCCGTCGAGACGCTTGTGGTCGCGGGCGTGCCGAGCCGCAATCTGCGCAATCGCGGATTGCAGCAGCTCATCCGCGAGGAATGGGAAGAACAAAAACGTTTTCCGCTGGATCTCGCGACCGGCTTGAGCAAGGAATTCGCGTCGCATGGCCTGCAATTTTTCAAGGTCAACAAAACGGTCACGCACGTCAGCGTCGCGCGCCCGCAATTTTTGGACATCGAGACGACGCCGGTTTCGGAAACGATCCGGCGCATCGTCGGCCACATCAACGCGCATCCGAAATGCACGCGCCGGCAATTGATCGAGGCGCTCGCGCCGACGCCCAAGCCAACGGTCATCGAGATCAAACCCGAAGGCGGGGCTGTCGCGTCGAACGATCCGACGCCGGAACAAACCGCGATTATCGCGGATTTGCATTGGCTGTTGCATCAAGGTCACGTGCTGGAATTCGCCGACGGAAAATTGGACGCGGCCAAAAAGCCGTTGCCCAAGCCGGTGAAACAGGAAAAGAAATTGGCAAAAGTCACGGAAGAAAAACCGGCGATGGAAGGTGAAGTTGTCGCGCCGACTGAAAATTTGCCGCAAGCGGAAATTGCGGTTGAGCCGGTCGCGGAAAATTCTGCTCCGACCGAAACTCCCGCGCTCGTTGAACCGGTTGCGGAACAGCCAAATCAAATTGCTTCCGACGCGCCGGTTTCGTGATAGACTTCCAACCATGAGTTTTTCCGCACTCGGACTTTCCGAGAAAATCCTCGAAGGCGTCAAGGCGATGGGGTACGTCGAACCGACGCCCATCCAGTTGCGCGCCATCCCGCTGATCCTGTCCGGCAAGGACGTCATCGGCAGCGCGCAGACCGGTACCGGCAAAACCGCAGCGTTCGCGTTGCCCATTCTCTCGAAGCTCGGCGCGCACGCGCCCGGCCCGCGCGTGCTCATCCTCGAACCGACGCGCGAACTCGCCGCGCAAGTTGAAACGGCCATCCGCGATTACTCCCGTTTCACCGACCTGAAAACCACCGTCGTCTTCGGCGGCGTCGGTTACGGAAAACAAAACGACGAATTGAAAGCCGGCACCGACACCGTCGTCGCCACGCCCGGACGATTGCTCGATCATCTGGAGCAAGGCACGTTGCGTTTGGACAAGGTTCAATTTCTCGTCCTCGACGAAGCCGACCGGATGCTCGACATGGGATTTTTGCCCGACGTGCGCCGCATCGTTGATAAATGTCCGCGCAAGCGCCACACCGCATTATTCTCCGCCACCGTGCCGCCACAGATCGAAACGCTTATCCAATGGGCGATGCACAGTCCCGAGACGATCGAGATCGGCGCGCGCCGCACGCCGGCCGAGACCGTCAAGCACGTCATCTATCCTGTTTCCGACACGCAAAAAACCGACCTGCTGCTCGAATTGCTCAAGCGCGTGAATTACAATTCCGTCCTCGTTTTCTGCCGCACGAAACACGGCGCGGATCGCGTCGCCGGATTGCTCAAGCGCGCCAACCATGCCGTCGCCGTGCTGCATTCCAACCGCACGCAACGCGAACGCGAACAGGCCTTGCAAGGTTTTCGCGAAGGCAAATACGAAGTCCTCGTCGCCACCGACATCGCCGCGCGCGGCATCGACATCGCCGCCGTCAGCCACGTCATCAATTACGACGTGCCGCAGCATCCCGAAGATTACATCCACCGCATCGGGCGCACCGGCCGCGCCGAGGCGAGCGGCGACGCCTTCACCATCATGGTCGCCGAGGACGCGCCGCACGTTTATTCCATCGAACGATTCATCAGCCAGAAAATTCCGCGCGTGAAACTGGAAAATTTCGAATACCGCTACACGTCGCTGTTTGAAGAAGCCAAACCCGGCGCGGCGGCAGGCGGATTTCCCGGCAAAGTGCGCGGCGGACGCGTCCACGGCGGTTACCATTTTGCACCGGGCGGACGGAGAAAGTAAATTTTACGGCACAATTAATCGCTGTAAAATGTGAAAAATATCCGTTGATTCAATCTCCTTCGCGCCCAAAATTTCCGGCTGCGACGTGATGAACACCGGCCACTCTTGCGTGTCCGCCGGTCGCCGGCCGTGCGAACCTTTCACCAGCGTCGCGTCGAGCGGAATCACGTCCATCAGCATCCGCAGGCCGAGTTTTTTTTGCAGCAGCCGCCACGCGATTTTTAATTTCACCGCCGGAATTTTCGGGTCGAGAAACAGTTCCACCGGGTCGTAGCCCGGTTTGCGATGGATGTCCACCGTCCGCGCAAAATCCGGCGCGCACGCGTCGTCGAGCCAGTAATAATAAGTGAACCACGCATTTTCCGTCGCGACGGCAATCAAATCGCCCGCGCGCGGATGGTCAATGCCCGCCGCGATTTTCTCCGCCTTGCGGAGAATTTTTTCCACGCCGGAAGTTTTTTCCAAAACCTCGCGCACGGATTTTTCCAACGACGCATCGTTCAGATAAATGTGCGCGACCTGATGATCCGCCACGGCGAAAACCTTGCTCGCGCCGGCATCGAGAATTTCCAGTCCGAGTTCGTCCTTCACCGTCAGCCAGCCGCGCTCGCGAAAAATCCGGTTGAGATGCACTGGTGTGTCCACGTTCGTGATGCCGTATTCGGAAATCAAAACCACCTGCACGCCGCGCTTGCCGAAAAAATCAATCAGATCGCCGACGATGGCGTCAATCTCGCGCAAATCGCGGTGGATTTTTGGATTGGTAGGGCACGTCACTCCGTGCGCGCCGTCGGCGGCCAGAGGACTGCCCGCCCTACCTGCGTATGGCCCATGCCTTTGCAAATTGTAATCCAAATGCGGCAGATAAATTAGATTCAGCGTCGGCGCATATTTATTTTCAATCCACTTCGCCGATTCAGCGATCCAGCGCGACGCGGCATCGGCTTTGCCTTGCGGCGAATCAATACCCGCCGCCGGGCCCCAAAAACTGAAGAACGGAAATTCACCCAAATCTTTTTTGATTTCTTCACGGATGGAATACGGCCAGGAATAAACGTCAAAAAATTTCCGGCCATCGGCGGGATACATCGGTCGCGGCGTGATGGAATAATCCACGCTGGAATACATGTTGAACCACCAGAAGCAGTTTGCGGTCGTGAATCGTTGAATCGTTGAATCGTTGAATTGAAGTTCGTTCCAGATTTTTTTGCCGTGAACGATGTGATTGGATTGTTTCCAAAATTGCGTTTCGGCAAATTCACGATTGAACCAGCCATTGCCGACGATGCCGTGCTGCGACGGAGTTTTGCCTGTCAGATAATTGGATTGCGCCGTGCAAGTAACGGCCGGAAACGCGGGCGCGATACGCGCGAGCGCGCCGCGCTTGCGGAATTCCGCGATGCGCGGCGTGTGTTCGCCGATGAGCGCTTCGGTGAGGCCGACGACGTTGATGACGGCAACGCGTTTCATTTTGTGCGTCCGCGTAATTCGTGAATCGCTTCGACGATTTTCTGCCGATTCATTTTATGCACTTCCACGCCGTGACCGATTTCTTTGAGCAACGTGACTGTCAATTCGCCGCCGAGATGTTCGCGGAATTCTTCGAGGCCGATAAGAATTTGCAAGTCTTTGTTCGCATCAGCTTTCAATAATTCGTCAGCAAACAAATTGAAGCCGAGCTGTTGGAGTAATCTCAAAATGCGCTCGCAGGATTTTTCATCGAGCAGTCCGATGTTACGCGAGTAAGTCACATCGAGCGCGATGCCGACGGCGACAGCTTGGCCGTGCGGGATTTGAAAATTGGAAAGCTGTTCCAGTTTGTGCGCGGCCCAATGACCGAAATCAAGCGGACGCGCGGAGCCGGTTTCAAACGGGTCGCCGCTCGTGGCGATGTGTTCCAAATGCAGTTCGGCGCAACGGCGGATCAAATGTTTCATCGCGGATGGCTCGAACGAAATTAATCTTTCTGCGTCGCGCTCAATTTCGTCGAAAAATTTCGCGTCACGGATGCAGGCGACTTTCACGGCTTCGACGTAGCCGGCGCGTTTGTCGCGCGGCTTGAGCGTGGCGAGCAAATTAAAATCGTTGATGACGGCGTATGGCGGCGCGAATGTGCCGATGAAATTTTTTCTATCGAACGCATTGATGCTGTTTTTTACGCCGACGCCGGAATCAGCTTGCGACAAAGTCGTGGTTGGAATGCGGACATGGCGCACGCCGCGATGCGCGGTCGCGGCAGCGAAACCGGCAACGTCCAGCAACGCGCCGCCGCCAACAGCGATCAGATACGAATGGCGGTCAATGTGGTGGCGGTCAATTTGCGAATGGATTCCGGTGATGAACTTGTCGGAGTTTTTTGCGCGCTCACCGCCTTCGATGAGGATTGGCGAACAGACGAGTTGAAGTTTTTCGGCGTGAGCGGAAAAATAATTTTCAATCTGGCGTGAAAGATTTGGCTGTGCTTGGGCAAGTGAATCTTCGAGCACGACGAGAACTTTGCGCGGCGCGTCGTCGGCCAGCGCATTTTTCAAAACCAAATTGTCCGATGCGAAAATGTCTTCGGTGAAGAAGACGCGCAGTTGCCAGTTGACTTGGATGTAACGCTTAATCACGGACATGATTCAATTTTGAATCACGCGGGGAGATTTTCGAGTTTTAATTTCGGTTCGCGAAGCGTGCACTCCCGATTATTTTTCAATTGCTTCGTCGGCGGGAATTCTCATGCAGTAAAACGAGCGATAGACAAAAATCAACGCGACGAGAAAACAGACCGAGCCGATGACGTAGGACAGGCACGAATCGGGATTTTTCTTTTTCAGTTCCACGGCGATCTCGACGGCGAGCAGGCCGAAGAGCGTCGTGAACTTGATGATCGGATTCATCGCGACGGACGAAGTATCTTTGAATGGATCGCCCACGGTGTCGCCGACGACGGTCGCGGCGTGGAGCGGCATGCCTTTTTGTTTCAAGTCCACCTCGACGATTTTTTTGGCGTTGTCCCACGCGCCGCCGGCGTTCGCCATGAAAATCGCCTGGAACAATCCGAAGAACGCGATGCCGATGAGATAGCCGATGAAAAAGTAAGGATTGAAAAACGGCAGGCCGAGCGCGAACGCGGAGACGACGATGAAGATGTTGATGAGTCCG
>CAXUBD010000094.1:9352-9832 GCA_964249225.1 uncultured Verrucomicrobiota bacterium
AACCGGCCGAACTCGCGGCGAAGATCGCCCAGGCCGAACGCGGCCTGCTCGACGACGAGGACGAAGAGGGCGATGATGACGACGACGATGACGACGACGATGATGACGATGACGACGACGATGACGACGATGAAGATGTTGATGAGTCCGCGTTGCGCATAAACGGTGCAAATCTCGACGACTTTTTTGCTGTCTTCAATCGAAGCGGTTTCCTTGTCGAACTTCAGATTTTTTTTGATGAACACGACCGCGCTGTAGGCGCCGGTGACGACGGCCTGCATACTCGCGCCCGTGAACCAGTAAATCACCGCGCCGCCCATGAGCAATCCGAAAATGATCTGCGGCTGCACGAGGCTCAAGTGCGCGATGGCGTTGCCGAAAACATTTTCGAGCAGCATGATGATGCCGAAAATCATCGTGGTCGCGCCGACGACGGCGGTGCCGATCAAAACCGGTTTGGCGGTCGCCTTGAAAGTGTTT
>CAXUBD010000095.1:0-713 GCA_964249225.1 uncultured Verrucomicrobiota bacterium
CGCTGATCAAAAGCCGGACGGTCTGCCATTTAAAATTTTTAAGTTCATCCGCAACGTCGCTTAAAGTTTCAGTGACGGCCTGCGCGGACGCAGCGCGTTCATCGCCGAGAAAATTACAGTCGCGCAACCAGACGACTTTGTTGGAACCGAAAAAGGGCAGGGTATTCAGCGCTTCACGGAGTTTTGAAATTGCGGCCAGCGCGTCGCCGCTGTTGGAAACGGAAGCCTCAATGATTTCGTGATCCATGCCGCCGAGTTCCTCGGACCATTGAAGATAAATTTGTTTGGCGCGTTGCTTGACGGCGAATTCGTCGTCGCCGCAAATGAGCGCAAGAGATGAAGCTTTGGCGGCAGGCATCTTAAGGATTTACGGAAAACGACTCCTCTGTTTTCTTTGTTTGCTTCTGTTCACGTTCAGATTATTCGGCCTCGCTGCCGGATTCGTTGATCCGGTTTAAAACTTCCGTCATGTCCTCGACATGATCAAAAAGCGCGGTGGCGACAAAAATGGGTTTTTTCTGCGCGGCGGCGATGGCGAGGCAATCGCTCGGACGCGCGTCGAGTTCGACAATTTTCCGCGCGACTTCGTTTTGCTGCTGCAAAATCAAACGCGCGAAGTAAGTGGAATTTTTCAGATCGGTGATGACGACGCGTTCGACGCTGATGCCGAAGCTCGTGAACGCGGGGACGACCGCGGATGTCGGCGCCGCGTC
>CAXUBD010000095.1:723-9820 GCA_964249225.1 uncultured Verrucomicrobiota bacterium
TGTCGCGCAGAAACATCCCGATGACCGCGCCCATCTGCGGCTCGACGTTGATGACAAAAACTTTCTGGTCGTTGCCGACAAACAGCGCGCAGCCGCTGTTCGCCGGAAGAATCCCGCGGATTTGCACTGGAACAACATCGTGCTTCATAAGTTCAATCTATTGCGAAACGGTGGAAATACAAGCCTGCCTTTCACGTCAATGTGAAACGCCGCACGCGCAGGCGGCGGAAGCACCTGTTTTGGCCGGTCACTCCGGATTGTAATTCAGCCACGGCCCGAGCCAGCGTTCCATTTCAGCGACGGATTTATTTTTGCGCTCGGCCAAGTCTTCAACCTGATCTTTGCCAAGTTTGCCGACGGCAAAATATTTTGATTCCGGATGCGCGAAATAAAGTCCGCTCACGGAACTGCCGGGCCACATCGCAATACTTTCCGTGAGTTGAATGCCGGAATTTTTTTCCACGTCGAGCAGCTTCCAAAGAATTCCTTTTTCTGTATGATCGGGACAAGCCGGATAACCCGCCGCCGGACGGATGCCGCGATATTTTTCCTCGATCAAATCTTCCGGTCTTAAATTTTCATTTTTGCCAAAACCCCATTCGGCGCGGATGCGTTTGTGCAAAAATTCTGCGAACGCTTCCGCGAATCGATCCGCCAGCGCTTCGGCCATGATCGCATTGTAATCGTCGTTGTCCGCTTTGAATTTCTCGACAAGTTCTTTTAGATTATGGCCGCTCGTGACGGCAAAGCCGCCGATGAAATCTGGCGAACCTGTTGGTGCAATGAAATCCGCGAGACACCAATTCGGCGTGCCATCGCCTTTTTCAATTTGCTGCCGTAGAAAATGAAATTTCGTCAAAACTTTTTCACGCGACTCATCGGTGTAAAGTTCCACGTCATCGCCGGTTCGATTCGCCGGAAAAAATCCATAGACACCGCGCGGCCGGATTAATTTTTTACTGATAATTTCTTCCAATAAGTTCTGCGCGTCGGCAAAAAGTTTCGTTGCTTCTTCGCCGTGTTTTTCGTGATGAAAAATTTTCGGATAAACCCCGCGCAATTCCCATGTGTGAAAAAATGGCGACCAGTCAATGAAGTTGACCAGTTCCGCGAGCGCAGGCTCAATCGTTTTTACACCGATAAATTCCGGTTTCGCCAAGTCATCAAATTTCAGTTTTGGCGCGTTGGCGCGCGCGGCTTCGAGTGAAAGCAGTTTCACCTGCGAACCGGCGTGCTGCGAACGCAGTTTTTCATAATCATCGCGCAGTTTTTTTACGAACGGCGCTTTGCCGTCCTTGCTCAACAAACTGCTGACGACCGGCACGGCGCGCGAGGCGTCAAGAACGTGGACAACCGGCTCACTATAATTATGCGCGACTTTTACGGCCGTGTGCGCGCGGCTTGTCGTCGCGCCGCCGATGAGCAGCGGCACTTTTAAACCGGTGCGTTCCATTTCACGCGCGACGTGAACCATTTCATCGAGCGACGGCGTGATCAATCCGCTCAAACCGATGATGTCCGCGTTTTCGATTTTCGCGCGTTCGAGAATTTTTTCGCACGGAACCATGACGCCCATGTCAATGACTTCGTAGTTGTTGCACGCGAGCACGACGCCGACGATATTTTTGCCGATGTCATGCACGTCGCCCTTGACGGTCGCGAGAATAATTTTGCCCTGCGCTTTCACGGCTTCACCGCGCGCGGCCATCGCCGCTTTTTCCGCTTCCATGAATGGCGTGAGATACGCGACGGATTTTTTCATCACGCGCGCGGATTTGACGACTTGCGGCAAAAACATTTTGCCCGCGCCAAACAAATCGCCGACGACGCTCATGCCCGCCATCAGCGGACCTTCAATGACGGTGAGCGGCTTGACATATTTGGCAAGCGCTTCCGCCGTGTCGGCGTCAACGTAAGCGTCAATGCCTTTGACGAGCGAATGCGACAGGCGTTCCTCGACCGTGCCTTTGCGCCATTCTTCCTCGATTTTTTTGTCGCTCGCGGTCGTGCCCGCGCTAGCGGCTTTTAATTTTTCGCCAAAATTGACGAGCCGTTCCGTCGCGTCAGGCCGGCGGTTGAGCAAAACGTCTTCGACGAGTTCCTTCAATTCCGGCTCGATTTCTTCGTAAACTTCGAGCATTCCGGCGTTCACAATTCCCATGTCCATGCCCGCGCGGATCGCGTGAAACAAAAACGCGCTGTGCATCGCTTCGCGCACGGGATTATTGCCGCGAAATGAAAATGAAACATTGGAAACGCCGCCGCTGACTTTCGCGTGCGGCAAATTATTTTTTATCCAACGCGTGGCTTCGATGAAATCAACGGCATAATTATTATGCTCTTCAATGCCGGTGCCGACCGTTAAAATATTCGGATCAAAAATAATGTCTTCCGGCGGAAAACCGATTTCGTTCACGAGCATTTTGTAAGCGCGTTCGCAAATGCGGATTTTTTCCGCGTATGTCGCGGCCTGGCCATTTTCGTCGAACGCCATTACGACGACGGCCGCGCCGTATTGCAAAATCTTTTTCGCGTGCTCGCGAAATTTTTGTTCGCCTTCTTTGAGCGAAATGGAATTCACGATGCCTTTGCCCTGCAAACATTTCAGTCCGGCCTCGATAACTTCAAATTTTGACGAGTCCACCATGAATGGAACTTTGGCGACTTCCGGTTCGCTCGCGAGCAGCAGCAAAAATCGCGTCATCGCGGCGACGCCGTCAATCATGCCTTCGTCCATGCAAATGTCCAAAATGTTCGCGCCGTTTTCGACTTGCTGGCGCGCGACCGCGACGGCTTCTTCAAATTTATTTTCTTTGACGAGCTTCGCAAATTTCGGCGAACCGGCGACGTTTGTGCGCTCGCCGATCATGATGAATTGACCAATCTGTTGCGTGAACGGCTGCGAACCGCTCAAGCGCAAAGGCAAAATTTCGTTGCTCGAAAATTTATTTTTCATTTTCGAAAAGTGCGTTCCGAAATTCGCGCGGATGTTTTCCGTCCAGCGCTTTTGCAATCGCGGCGATGTGTTGAGGCGTGTTGCCGCAGCAGCCGCCGGCGATGTTCAGCAAGCCGCTGTCGGCAAATTCGCCAAGATAATTTCCCATGTCGGCGGGCAGCAAATCAAAACCGGTCGGCGAAAGTGGATTCGGCAAACCGGCGTTCGGATAGCAGGAAATCGCCGTGTCCGATTTTTCGGAAAGTTCCGCGAGAAACGGCCTCATTAAATCCGGGCCGAGCGAACAATTCAAACCGATCGCGATCGGCTTGACGTGCTTCATCGCCGTCCAAAATGCTTCAACCGTTTGCGCGGAAATCATGGTTTCGCCGCCGCGCCCGACGGCGGCGGAAATGATGATTGGCAAAACTTTTTTTTCTTTTTCAAAAATTTCCTGGATTGCGACAAGCGCGGCCTTGGCGTTGAGTGAATCAAAAATGGTTTCGACGAGCAAAATGTCCGAGCCGCCCGCGATGAGCGCGCGCACTTGATTTGCGTAAGCGGCTTTGACCTGATCAAAAGTGCAAACGCGAAAACCGGCATCGTCCGCGTCCGGCGAATTTGAAAGTGAAACGGTCAGCGGCCCGATCGCGCCCGCGACAAAACGCGGTTTGCCGGTTTTGTTCGCGATGCGGTCGGCCCATTCGCGACATTGCCGCGCGGATTGTTCATTGATTTCCCACGCGAGGTCGTTGAGAAATTTATTTTCGATGACGCCCTGATAAAACGCCGGGTCTTTGCGGCCACCGTGTTCGCGGGGATCGTCCACGAAAAATTCGCTCTGGCCGATGCTCGTGGCGGAAAAAGTATTGGTCTCGATGATGTCTGCGCCCGCTTCGAGAAATCGGCGATGAATGTCGCCGATCGTTTCCGGCTGCGTGAGCGAATACAGATCGCCGTTGTTCTTCAAATCTTTTTTGGCATCTTTGAATCGTTCACCGCGAATTTCTGTTTCGCCCAGACCGTAAGTGCGGATGGTCGTGCCCATCGCGCCGTCCAGAATGACGATGCGTTCGCTGAGGGCGCGTTGCAGAAGTTCGGCGTTGTTCGACATGGTTGAAGAATAATCAAACGTCATCACAAATTCAAATCAAAAAATCAACGTATCCTGATATGATGATATGTAATCTTGTCCAATTTGTACGCCGCGCCGCGTGGGGACAATCCAATTTTTCCGGTTCGCGGATTGACTCCGAAAAGGCGTTTGATAGATTCACGCTTCGTTTTTCACGTTTCTCAAATTAGAAATAATGCAGCGAATTGAATTTATGGCAAAAACAAAATCAAATAAATACGTCTACACTTGGGGCAACAAAAAAGCCGACGGCGACGGCAGCATGAAGCCGCTGCTCGGCGGCAAGGGCGCGAATCTCGCGGAGATGACGCGCATCGGATTGCCCGTGCCTCCGGGTTTCACCATCACCACCGAGGTCTGCACTTATTTTTACGCGCACAAGAAAACTTATCCGAAGGAACTTCAGGCGCAGATGGAAGCGGGCATCGCGAACATGGAAAAAATCATGGGCGTCAAATTCGGCGACGCGAAGGCGATGCCGTTGCTTGTGGCCGTGCGTTCCGGCGCGCGCGATTCAATGCCGGGTATGATGGACACGATTTTGAATCTCGGCCTCAACGACCAGACGGTTCTTTCGCTCGCCGCCGCGACGAAGAACGAGCGCTTCGCGTGGGATTGTTACCGCCGCTTTATCCAGATGTATGGCGACGTGGTCATCGGCGTGCAGAAGCGCGCGAACGAAGATCACGAGCCGTTCGAGACAGTCATCCACGAATTCAAGCACAAGAAATATCACAAGGACATCGTGGACAGCGAACTGACCGCCGAAGACCAGCAGGAACTCGTGAAACGTTTCAAGGCGCTCGTGCTCGAACGCACGGGCAAAGGTTTTCCGAACGATCCGTGGGAACAATTGCGCGGCGCGGCGGGCGCGGTTTTCGGCTCGTGGATGAATGACCGCGCGATTGTTTATCGCCGCAAATATAATATTCCCGCCGAATGGGGAACGGCCGTCAATGTCCAGGCCATGGTTTACGGCAACACCGGCGAGACGTCCGGCTCCGGCGTCGCGTTCACGCGCAATCCCGCGAACGGCGCGAATGAATTTTACGGCGAATTTCTCATCAATGCGCAGGGCGAAGACGTCGTCGCCGGCGTGCGCACGCCCGAACCGGTTTTGAAATTGAAAGATCAGATGCCAAAGTCTTACGTGGAACTTTTGGAAGTCCACAAGACTTTGGAAAAACATTTCAAGGACGTGCAGGACATCGAGTTCACCGTGCAGGAAGGCAAGCTGTTCATGCTCCAGACGCGCAACGGCAAGCGCACCGCGATGGCCGCGCTGAAATTCTCGATGGACATGGTGAAAGAAAAACTCATTGATTGGGAGACGGCGATTTTGCGCAACCCGGCGGATCAACTCGATCAATTGCTTGCACCCGTTTTCGATTTGAGCGAAGTGAAAAAAGCGAAAGCGATTGCGACCGGTCTGCCCGCAGGGCCGGGCGCGGCGACGGGAAAAATTTATTTCAATGCCGACCGCGCGGTTCAAGCCGCCGAGAAGGGCGAAAAAGTTCTGCTCGTCCGCGTCGAGACGTCGCCGGAAGATTTGCGCGGCATGATCGCGGCGGAAGGCATTTTGACCGCGCGCGGCGGCGTGAGTTCGCACGCGGCGCTCGTCGCGCGGCAGATGGGCAAAGTCTGCGTCTGTGGCGCGAGTGCGTTGCAGGTGGATTACGACAAAAAAACCGTCAGCGTGAGCGGACAGACTTTCAACGAAGGCGATTTTCTTTCGATTGATGGAACTGCCGGAACCGTTTATGCCGGACAAATCAAAACCGCGCCGTCGGAAATCATCGCCGGTTTGATCGGCGGCGACAAAGCGGCGCAGGCCACGGAAAAATTCAAGAGCTTCGCGCAATTGATGAAATGGTGCGCGAAGGCCACGCGCCTCTCGGTTCGCACGAACGCCGACACGCCGGAGCAGACCGCGAACGCCGTCGCGTTCGGCGCGGTTGGCATCGGCCTCACGCGCACGGAACACATGTTCTTCGAGGGCGACCGCATTGACGCGATGCGCGAAATGATTCTCGCGGACACCATCGAGATGCGTGAAGATGCGCTGGCAAAATTGCTGCCGTATCAACGCGACGACTTCTTCGGCATCTTCAAGGCGTTGAAAGGTTTTCCGGCGACGATCCGTTTTCTTGACCCGCCGTTGCACGAATTTTTGCCGAACTCGAAAGAGTCGCAGATGGACCTCGCGCGGAAGCTCAACATTCCCGTCGAGAAAATCATGCACCGCGTCCATGAACTGCATGAGTTCAATCCGATGCTCGGTTTCCGCGGATGCCGCCTCGGCATCAAGTATCCTGAAATCACACGGATGCAGGCGCGCGCAGTTTTGGAAGCCGCCGCCGATGCGACCAAGCAGGGTTTCAAGGCGAAACCCGAAATCATGATTCCGCTCGTCGGGTTCAAACGCGAACTGGATTTGCAGGTTGCGATCGTTCACGAAGTCGCCGCGCAAGTGCAGAAAGAGAAAAAAGTAAAAATCAATTACAGCGTCGGCACGATGATCGAGATTCCGCGCGGCGCGTTGACCGCCGACGAGATCGCGCAGACGGCGGAGTTCTTCAGCTTCGGCACGAACGACCTCACGCAAACCGCGCTCGGCATGAGCCGCGACGATTCCGGCAGTTTCCTCGGCGCTTATCAGGAAGCGGAGATCCTGAAGAAAAATCCGTTCGCCTCGATTGACCAGACCGGCGTCGGCCAACTCATGGAGATCGCCATTGCGAAAGGCCGCAAGACGCGTCCCGGCATCAAGCTCGGCATCTGCGGCGAGCACGGCGGCGATCCTGATTCCGTGAAATTCTGCCATCGCATCGGACTGACTTACGTTTCGTGCAGCCCGTTTCGTGTGCCGGTCGCACGACTTGCCGCCGCGCAAGCCGCGATTGAAGAAAAACGCAAGCTCGCAGCCGCGAAGAAGAAATAATTCAACACCGTGGGGCTGACCTGCGATCAGACGAATACCCCAACGTGGCGCGAGAGCGCTGCCTGCCAGTAAATCAAAAGCCGCTTCGGGAACCGGGCGGTTTTTTATTGTAACTAACAGAGTGATTTCATCAGACGTGGGCTGGTCCAATCGTTCACGCCAGCACTGCTGACCGCGCTAAAAAATGGAGTCGCCGATGCTTTTAAATCAAGGCAATGTCAAACGGTAAATTTTTATTGGCGGCGATATATTTTTCCCATTTCCACCTGGTCAACGGGCTTCACCAGAATTTCATCAATGTTGACGTGCGGCGGACGGCTGGCGACCCAGACCAGGGTTTCGGCGATGTCCTTGGCGGTCAGCGGGTGAGTGCCTTCGTAGATTTTTTTGGCGCTGGCGGCGTCGCCCTTGAAACGCACGAGCGAAAATTCCGTTTCCGCCAGGCCGGGATCCACCGTGCCGACGCGAATGCCGGTGCCGAACAATTCATGACGCAACACGCGCGTGATCTGGAGTTCGCCCGCCTTCGCCGCGCAATAAACGGAACCGCCGGGGTAGGCGCTGTGGCCGGCCACGGAACCGATGTTGATAATGCTTGCGCCAGCGTCATGCGGCAGGAAGGGGAGCGCCGCTCGCGTCACTCGCAACACCCCAAGGACGTTGGTCTGGAGCATGGTTTCCCAATCGGCGTCCTTGCCCGCGGCCACGGTGTCCAATCCGTGCGCGCCGCCGGCGTTGTTGATGAGGACGTGCAGATTTCCGCTTTTGGCTTTGCGTTTTCCGATTTTTTTCCCGGCCCAGGCAATAAAATTTTCCACGCTAGCCGTTTGCGAGACATCGAGTTCTTGAAAATGCGCGGCGGCCGCGCCGAGTTTTTTGGCTTCGGCGGAAACTTTTTTCAGACGATCCACGCGCCGCGCGCCGAGCAGAAGTTTGGCGCCTTCCGCTGCGAACGCGCGCGCCGCTGCGGCGCCGAATCCGCTGGATGCGCCGGTGATCAAAACCCATTTATTTTCCAATGATGATTTCATGTGCGGGAAATTATTCGGTATTGTCGCTTTTTTTATTTTTATCCTTGGACGTTAATTTAAATGCGCCGGACAATTTGTCGAACAGAAATCCGACGGCGAGCGCACTGGCGCAGCCCACGACAACCGCAGCCACGCGGTCCAGCGATGCGTTCCATTTGCCGTTATCGCCAATCAGGGTCACGATGACGACGGCGACAAACGCCGGACGCAGTGCGTCATCTTGTTTCAGGAAGTAACAGACCAAACCGGTGAGCATGACGCCGATGGCCACGATGGGTTGGCCGATGAGAATGCTCAAGGCCGCGCCGCCGAACGCGCCGGCGAGATTGGCCACGACGCGCATGAACGAGGCTTGGAGCGAGGAATGCAAATTCGGCTGGGTCACGAGCACGGCGGAAACCGCCGCCACCCACGGCGCGCCGGGCAGATAAAAATATTTGCAGCAAAGCGCGGCGACGACGGCGGACATGGCGGCTTTGGCGGAGAAAATAACGACTTCGAAGTGGCGCGGTTGCATCGGCGGAAATTTCGCAGTTAAATCAATCTCCTGTTTCACGTCATTGTTAGGGTTCAACCTTGGCAAAGTCCATCCTGAAGCGACGGCAAAATGCGGCAGGAAATTGCCGTTCTAAAAATCTCCGGCCTGCGGCGTGAGATTATGGTTGTTGTTGCGGGACGGCGCGATAGAAGCGCTGGTTGAACTGGCTGGCGCCGGCATCTATAAATGTAAAAGGAATGGTGTTCGTCTCAACTGAAACCCAGTCCAGCAGATTGGTGGAAGCTTGCACGACATATTGATAACCTGACGAGCCGGAAACATTGAAGGAATACTGGCCGTTGGTATAGGCGACTTGGGTCAATGTGGCGGCTGTCGGCGGATCAACCGTAAAATTATTCGTGGGACGATTGGTTGGATTGGCGTAAGTGTCGGCTTGAATCGAGGAGTTTGTTGTCAAAGTCGAATTCGTCGCGGTGATGACGTCGGTGACTACGTTTGTGTCATTTACCGTGACGGTGAAGGATTGGGTGGTGATGTTATTGGTTGGGGCGCCATC
>CAXUBD010000096.1:0-498 GCA_964249225.1 uncultured Verrucomicrobiota bacterium
GTCTAAAATCAAGCGGTGTTTGCCCAGTCAGCGCCATTTCTTAATATTACGAAGAGGTTTCCCAATATTACGGAAAGGCTTCCCAATATTAAGAAGCCCTTGCCGTCTTTTAGACATGATTTCCCAAGGTTGTCCAGACGTTTCCTGATATTAGGAAATCACTTCCCAATATCAGGAAACGTCCAGCCAACCTTTTGGAACCGCTTTCTTGTTTTTCCAAACACTTCCTAAGTTTGGGAAACGCCTTCCCAATATTAAGCCGCGGCTGCTTAATATTGGGAAGGCGTTTCATGATATTGGCCGGTCTTTCCCCAATATTAATCAAAGCCTCCACAATATTGGCCAGAGGTTTCGTAATATTGGGAAATGGCGCCAAAAGCGCGATTTATTTGAAAATGAACATATTTCCTGAAAATTGCAGGATGGCCGGGTGACGCTTTAGGCTCAATGCCGCTGATAAACCATGGCCGCAGGCTGAAATCCCGTATCGGATAAATC
>CAXUBD010000096.1:508-7026 GCA_964249225.1 uncultured Verrucomicrobiota bacterium
ATCACCCACATTTCTGTTTGTATTAAGGACGGATTTGAACCACGATTCGGCGCATGAATATACAATCAAAGCAAAACCATAGCTGGCATCCCAACCAGTCTCTTTATTGAGGAAAATTTGGCAACAAATTTGAACTGATGCCTGCCATTTCCCTGGTTGTCTGCGTCCACCTCCAGCGCGATTTGCTGGAGCGGCTGTTGCGTGAGTCGCGCGACTGTTATGATGAATTGATTGTGCTGCACGACATTCCCGACACGCAAAACGTGCGCTCGATGGTGGAAGCCGCCGGTGGAAGATTTTTTGAGCGGCCGCCATCCTTTTTGCAGGAACCGCACTGGCCGTTCGCGTGGGGACAAGCGAAGCACGATTGGATTCTTCGTTTGGACGCGGATGAATTTCCCAGCGAAGAAATGAAAATCTGGCTGAAAAAATTCCGACAATCGCCAGAACCGTCGGAAAATATTTCCGGCTTCACCTGCATCTGGCCTTTGTGGGACGGCCAAAGAGCCATCTCAAAGAAATGGCCCGCTGGCCATGTCTTTCTTTTCCACAAGCAACAAGTCCGCTTTTTTGGCATGTGCGAACAATCGCCAATTCCTGAAGTCCGCTATGAACCGCTTGATTTGATTTTGTGTCATCAGCCCAAACGCAAAGCTTATGGTTTAAAAAATATTCTAGTCCGTAGCCAGTCGCGGCGCGCAGTCGGTTTCATCGCCAACTGCCTTCTCTGCAAGCCGACCGATTTAATTTGCTGGCGTTGGAAAAGCGAAACATGGCCGCAGCATTGGGAACAAATACGGCAGCGACCATTGTGGACGGCTTTTAAGCGGCTGTTGAAAGGAATTTTGTCGGGGTTGCGTAATCAGTGGCAAGTGGAAGGGAAAATTTTTCCGACGGCAGCCACCTCTGGACCATTGCATCAAGTGATGATTTGCCTTCAGTTTTGGCGATTGCGCCGAGCTAGAACTCGCAAGGATTGAGGTCCCAATAGTCTAGCGAGCCATTGCAAAGCGGAGTAACGCCAGTGTGGCGGACGGCTGTGCGTGAACAGCCACGCGTTGTAAAATAAAATCCGCCGCGAAAATCCGCGCGCGTAGCGCAGCAGCAGGCGCGAGGGAATCGGGCTTTGCCGCAGCAATTTCGCTCGTTCAAACGGAACGACAATTCCTTTTTCCTGTCGGAGCAAGGCGAGGTTGCGTTTGCGCTGGACATTATCCAGCGCCCATTTCCAGCCTTTGCGAATCACGATTGAAGTGCCGCGATCGTCGCCTTCATGCGAGCGGTTGAGGGCAACTTCCGCCGAGTGCTGAGCCGCGCCGAATATCAACGCGAGCCGGAACCACATATCCCAATCGCCGGTGAAATAGGAAGCCGTGCGAAAACCGCCGATGGTCTGCGCACTGGCGATGCTGAACAATTGGCCCGGAAATAAAACGGCGTTTTCATCGGCAAATTCAACCGGGTCAAGATCACGCCAGCCGTTCGACCAGGCCACCGGGGGGAGCGGAAGAATTTTTTGGCCTTCAAGAAACGCCGCACGACCAAAATAAATGGCACGCTTTGGCGCGGCGTGCGACAAAGCCAGCATGGTCTCAACAAAATTGGGATGCAGCATATCGTCGTCGTGCAAAATGGAAAGCCACGGCGTGCGGCAGTATTCCATGCAGGCGTGCCAGTTATCGAAAAGGCCGCGATTCACCGGGTTCCGAAAATATTCGATGCGACCGCCAAATTTTTTGAGGATAAAATCACGTAGCGTCGCATCCGGCCCGCAATCTTCCACCACGATGACTTTGACGGGCACGGTCTGGTTGAGCGCGCTGCGGATGGCGTCACAAACGTAATCGCGGCGGCTGTAAACGGTGACGGCAATGGTGATGTGTTCGGCGCGTAATTCCATCGAGCTGTTTGCGGGCAAGAGTTTTCCGTGTCTGACACGTCAACGCAAGCTGACAAATGATTTTTTCTTCCTTCAAATCTCCCGCTGTTTCCGATAAACATGCTGCCCGAATGAAGATCACCCGATTTCTGCAAGGCAGGCTGCGCGCTTTCCGGCTTGTCCGCGCGCGACGGCAATTGCGCCGCCGGTTCACCGGCACGGCCAACGAGATCTCGCGTGACCAATGGGCGGAAAGTTTGGAAGACCCGACGGCTTTTTACATTCGCTGCTGCCATTATTTTGACCGGCGGCTGCCGGCAGAGCTGCGGGAACACCGGGATTATTTCATCCGGGACCGCCGGGGTTTTGGTGAGGATGCTTTTCATGCGATGTGGTTTTTTTTGTTCCGTGAATTGCGTCCGGCCAGTTTTCTTGAGATCGGCGTGTTTCGCGGACAATCCCTTAGCCTCGCCGGCCTGCTGTCGCGTCAGTTCAACTTGAACTGTTTCATCCAGGGCATTTCGCCTTTTTCACCAGCGGGGGACAAAGTTTCTTCGTATTTAAAAAATGTGGATTACCACGCGGACACCCTCATAAATTTCTCACACTTCAATCTGCCCGCGCCGGCTTTGTTAAAAGCTTTTTCGACGGATGAAGCCGCTCGCCGCCTGATTGCGTCGCGGCCATGGTCCATCATTTACATTGATGGCAATCATGATCATGAAATCGCAAAACAGGACTGGGAAATTTGCGCGCGACATTTGCAACCCGGCGGCGTGATCGTATTGGACGACGCGGGATTGACCACAAGTTACCGGCCCCCGGCGTTTGCTACGGGCGGTCATGCCGGCCCTTCGCGGCTGGCGCAGGAAATTGACCGGAGACATTTTCGGGAAATTTTGCAGGTAGGACACAACCGCGTTTTTCAAAAAATTGACTGAGGCACGGCGGATTTGGCCGTTGACAGGAACGAAGTCGTTTCATTAGCGTTCAACAAGCCGGATCAAATTCCACCGATGCAAACCAAAATTTTATCAATCGCATCACCCTGATATGGGATTAAATGTAAATGACATAAAATTTTTACTCTGGTCGGAAAAGCGCGGGGTGAATTTCACGAAAGTAATGACCATTGGAAGACAAAGACTTTGTCTGGATGTCAGCTCCATGCAGGCGGCGCTTTCCATGTTTGGAATCAACGAGTCAAAGGACAAGGTGAAGGCGATTTTTTCCGATCAAAAAGGTTACGCAGAACCTTTTTTCAAGCTCATGGGCGCGAGGGAAACAGATTCAATTGATGCCTCCGCCTACGAAGGTGCATCGAACGTGCTGGATATGAACCAGCCGGTAAAAGAAGACTTGAAGGGCAGATTTACCGTGGTCATTGATGGCGGCTCGTTGGAACATGTTTTCAACTTTCCCACGGCCATCAGGAACTGCATGGAAATGGTTCAATGCGATGGCCACTTTATCGGCATAGTGCCGTGCAACAATTACATGGGCCATGGATTTTACCAGTTCAGTCCCGAGCTTTTTTTTCGAATCTTCACCGAACCGAACGGATTCAAAATGGAAAAGATGGTTCTCTACGAATCCGCCCCGCAGGCCAGATGGTATGGGGTTTGCGATCCGGAGGAAATTGGCCGGCGGGCGGAAGTCCGAACCCGGCGAAACACTTTGCTGATAATCCTGGCGCGGAGAATCGCCATGAAACCTCTTTTTACAGCGATGCCCCAGCAGAGTGATTACGCCGCCTTGTGGCAAGAACGCAAAGCGGATGGGAAGACCGGATTAAATATTCCGCCATTGTCAGCAGCCGCGCGAATCCGAATGAGGATGCCATTCGCATTGAAAAAGGCCTGTTGGAACCTCAAGGAATGGGCGCAGCCGAAAATCAAATCCGAAGCGTTTAAAGAAATCCGAAGATTGGATGAAAACAACCACGCGGATGATTTTTAAAATGTGCCGCTTTTTTAAAGTTTCCCCAGTCAAGCGCGCCAGCTTGCAAGCGTGAAAATTGCGATCCTCAGCACGGATAACCGGGAGCATTTTAAAACCTATGACCGGCAGGAGCCGGACATCCCCACGCCACAGGCGGCCTTGCTGCAAGGCTTCGCCGAAATGCCAGAAATTAAAGTTCACGTCATTTCGTGTTTGCAGCAGCCGGTGAGTGCACCCAAAAGATTTGCGGATAATATCTCGCTTCACAGTCTGCATGTTCCGAAGGTCGGCTGGATGCGGACCGGTTATCAAGGTTGCATCCGCGCCGTGCGGCGCGCACTGAAGGAAATCCAACCGGATATTGTGCATGGGCAAGGAACCGAACGCGATTGCGCCCTTAGCGCGGTTCTTTCAGGATTTCCCAACGTGCTGACGATTCATGGCAACATGAATGCCATTGCCGATTTGCACCGGTCGCGCATCGGAAGTTTTCACTGGCTGGCCGCGCGAATCGAAGATTTCACCCTTTCGCGAACGGGCGGCATCATCTGCATTTCCGAGTATGTCAAAAATCTGGTTGAAAGACACAAGGTCAAAACTTGGATCGTCCCCAACGCGATTCAAAAAATGTTCTTCGATTTTCCCAAAACAGAGATCCCGGCTGTGACAAGGCCGTTGTTGATCAATGTCGGGGTGATCAGCGAAAGAAAACGGCAGCAACAATTGCTGGCCGTTCTGGAATCGCTTCGCGAACAAAAACTGGCGTTTGACACCGTCTTTATTGGACTATCAGATCCCGCCTCGACTTACGCAAAAAAATTCACCGCCCTGCTGGAAGCCGCCCATCGCAGGCATGGCGGCTTTGAACATATCAAAAAACTGGATGACGCTTCTTTTTGCCGTTTGTTTGACAAGGCCTCGGCCATGATTCATTTTTCCAGCGAAGAATCTTTTGGCCTTACCTTTGCCGAAGCGATCGCGCGCGGCCTGTATCTTTTTGCCTCCGATGTCGGCGCCGCCCACATCATTGCCAAGGGCGTGGAAAACGTCCAGATTTTCGGGTTGGACCAATGGGATCAAATGAAAGACGCCGTCAAAAAATGGCTGGTCGCGGAGGAATATAAAAAACTACGCCCGAAAAATCCACCGCCGGAATTCATCCAATCTTTTCATCCCACTTCCGTCGCCAAACGGCATCTGGAAATTTATCGCGAAGTGCTGGGACAGCGGCGATGAGCGGGTTAGTTGCTTCAACGCATGTTGATCTGCCCGGACAATGAGGCGCATCGCGGAACTTCGGCGGTTTTTATGCCCATCACTTCGCACGCTTGCGCCGCGACGCGGATGGAATTGTTGCAACTGCGTTCGTCGGGATAAACGTGGGGCATCGCCGCCAGAAACATCCGCGCGAACGGCGCGCGGCAGGCCGGAACTTTTTTGGAAAAATTCAAATCGCAGACGACGGCGGCGGTGCGGCTGGAAAAAACATGGACTTTTAAAACATCGGCTTCGGAAAAATGCGGATAAACTTTTTTCAATCCGTCCAGCATGAGCCGTTGAATTTTATCCGGCGTCAGGCGCGCGAGTTCGTCGCTGGCGGCGAAGTAGCGCGACAAATAAACCAGATGCCGGCCTTGATATTCGGTGGCGGGAACGAGGTTGGTGTGCTCGATGATTCCGCCGAAGGGCAATCCCGGATCGGCGATGTTCAGCCAATACGTTGACGAAAGTTTTTGTTTTAATTCGAGCACGGTGCAGACCGCGCCGAAATATTCGATCCGCCGCAATTCTCCGGCATATTTTTCGGAAACCGGCTGCATCAATTCCGCGAGATGAATCGTGGGAATGGTGAAAAGAAAAGCGTCTGCGGCAAATGGTCCCGCCGTGGTCTGCAAATTTTTTAATTCGCCGTTCTGAATTTTCACGCCCGTGACGCGCGCGCCGGTTTGCACGCGGACGCCTTTTTGTTCCAAGGCGCGAAGCAACGCGTCGAGCAAAACGTGCAAGCTGCCTTGCAGGTAGCCGAGTTTTTCTTTTCCGCTTTGACGCGAATTTACGCGTTGTCGCAGGCGTCCGATCATCCACGCGAGCGGAGTTTTTTCGGCGAACGGGCCGAACTTTACGCGCAGCAGCGGTTCCCAAAGCGATTCGGTGGCCCGGCGGCCGGCGTGGCGATGAAACCATTCGAGCGCGGAAACGTTTTCGTAATTTTGCCATTTCGCACGTCGCGCGAGATACAAACTGGTCAGCGCAAAACGCGCCTTGTCGGCGAGGCCCATCGGCTTGAATTTCAAAAGGTCGGCGGGCGAGTTAAACGGATAATTTTTTTCGCCGCGAAAAACGCCCATGGTTCCGCGACGGAATTGCATCCGGTCTTCGATCCCGAGTTCGCGCAACAGCCAGAGCAGTTCCACGTCGTGCGTGAACGCGTGATGAGAAAAATGTTCGAGCCGGTTGCCGCCGACTTCAAACGTGCCGAGCAATCCGCCAACGTTGCCGGAAGCTTCGATAATCGTGACGCGCACGGCGGTTTTGGCCGCCAGATACGCCGCCGCCAGTCCGGTGATTCCGCCGCCAACGACGACCAGAGTTTTCATTTTATTCCAAATGTTCCGCGCGGACTGGCTCGACGGGAATGCCGCATTGGTCGCGCATGACCCACATCGGGCGGCGTTTCACTTCTTCGTAAATGCGCCCG
>CAXUBD010000096.1:7036-9723 GCA_964249225.1 uncultured Verrucomicrobiota bacterium
GATGTATTCGCCCAAAATGCCGAGGCAGAGCAGTTGCACGCCACCCAGAAAAAGAACGGAGATGACAATCGTCGCAAAACCCGGCACGGGCGCGAGGCCGATTTTTTGAAACCAATTGGCGAACAATCTTTGGGCCAGCGTGAAAATCGCGCCCAGCCCGGCGATGGTGGAAATGAACAGTCCCAGATACGTCACCAAAACCAGCGGCACCGTTGAAAACGAAAATAGGCCGTCCCACGCGAGCTGAAATAATTTACGAAAATTATATTTGGGTTTGCCGGCGGCGCGCGTCTGGCGTTCGTAGGCGATGCCGATTTGCTTGAAGCCCGCCCACGCGCGCAGGCCGCGCACGAAGCGATTGCGTTCGGGCATGAATTTGATCGTGTCCACGACGCGCCGGTCCATCAGGCAAAAATCGCCCGAATCCAAAGGGACTTCAAACGCTGCTATGCCGGCCATGAGCCGGTAAAAAAACCAGTAGCAAAATCGTTTGAAAATATTTTCCTTACGCTTTTGGCGCACGCCGTAAACGACATCGCAGCCTTGGCGCCATTTTTCAAGGAAGCGGATAATTTCTTCCGGCGGGTCTTGCAGATCGGCGTCAATGACGACGACAGCGTCACCTGTCGCGTAAAACAATCCCGCGCTCACGGCGGTTTGATGGCCAAAATTTCTGGCGAAGGAAAGGCAGCGCCAGCGCGCGTCGGCGGCATTTTTATTTTTCAGCAATTCCCAGGTGCGGTCGCGCGAGCCGTCGTCAACGCAGATGATCTCATAATCCATGCCCCACGTGGCGGCCACGGCATCAAGGCGCGCGAAGAGTTTGGGCAGGACGGCTTCCTCGTTGTAGCAGGGTGCGATGACGGAAATTTTTGGCATGACGTTTTTGACTGCGGCTTGTTAGCACTTTGAAGGGGTTGTGCAAGAAAAAAGGCGAGGCACGCGCCCGTCATTAAATTCATGGTGACGCATTCAAGACTTGTTCGTAAATTATTTTTAATTGCCGCGCGATTTCAATCCAGGAATCCGGTTTGGGCGGGGCTGACAATACAGGTGCAGCATCATAAAAGGCGCGCAAAGATTCTGAAGTTTGAATGGTGGATTTTGTCACCGGACAATATTTCACCGCATCGCCAAACGCAGCATGCGCCCACGGCAGATCACTTAAGAGCAGCGGGCATTCGCAAGCGGCGGCTTCCAAGGCGGAAAGGCTCAAGCTTTCCATTTCGCTTAACAGCACGAAGCCGCGCGCTGCCCGGTAAATTTTTGCCATCTCTGCGCGGTCGTCCATTGCGCCTTCGTAACGGATGATTGTTGGATTTTGTTTAGCCAGCGTAAAAAACTTTTGCGCGTAGGTGTCATGGTCAGAGTAGGCTTTGCCAATGATCCAAATCGGGGTTTGCGCCCGTATCGCTGCTTGGGTCAGTTCAAGGACACGTTTGCGTTCGGTGACGGTGGCGGTGCAGACCAACCAGCGGCCGCGTTCAGATTGTGATGGTTGAAAAAAGACCTCTTCAACGCCGTTGGGCACAACAAACACTTTTTCAGATGCCGCGCCGAAAAGATATTTCATCAGATATTTTTCCCATGAAGTCAGGGCGACGAACGCGTCGGCCAGATGATAGGATTCCCAATTGAAGGCGGTAGTGAACGTGCGCGGAGCAAAATGCTCGACCGTGCGGCTGATCAATTTTTGAATCTGCAATTGACGGGTTGTGCGTGAGCCTTGTGCGGTAACAAGTTCGGCCATCACAACCTTGCTGCCCTTTTGTTGGGCAAATCGGATATGGTCGGCGGGCATCCGGCCAAAATAATGGATGAGGTCGGCTTTTTGATTTCCGTCCCACCAGCGCAACGGTTCGACTTCGATGCCAGTCTCGCGCAAGGCCGCCATCGTGCGTTCAATCTGAATGGCTTGGCCACCGTGGGCGAGGTTGAAGGGCAATGAACAATTGGTCAGAATTTTCACGGGCTTAAATTGTTGCGACCTCGGCAGGATTGCGATTGCAGCGGGTTCAATAGTTGGAATATATTGGTCATCGTCAAACGAACTTCGGAACGCTGCCCGATTCGTTGCGGTTTGTCAGCAAATGAATAACAATGCACCGGCCATTTTAAGGGCGCTGATCGTCTATGCGGTCTGCGTGCCGCTGGCGATTTTCGTGGGTTACACGCTCGCAAATCCGCTGGATTATTCCTCGCTCGGATTTTTCGGGGTTTTGGTGGCGGTGCTGGCTTCCCCACTGCTGCTTCGCTGGCATTATCCGCTGTTGTTGTTCTCATGGTATGCCAGCGTGAGCTTCGCTTTTCTGCCCGGCGCTCCCAGTTTGTGGCTGTTCATGGTGGTGGTGAGTTTGAGCCTGTCCATTCTGGAGCGGATATTGAACAACCGGACGCATTTTATCCGGGTGCCGCACATCACTTGGCCTTTGCTGGTCATGCTAGGCGTGGTGTTCCTGACTGCGGAAATGACTGGGGGCTTTGGATTGAAAGCGTTCGGTTCATCCGTCTATGGCGGCAAAAAATATGTCTTGCTTATTTTAAGCATTTTCAGCTACTTCGCGTTGACGTCGCGCCCAATCTCGTTGAACCATGCAAAATGGTCTGTGGCCTTATTTTTCCTGGGCCGGGCCACGGCGGCCGTCGGCGATTTCTATCCCGTTGCTCCGACATGGTTGGATCCAGTT
>CAXUBD010000097.1:0-773 GCA_964249225.1 uncultured Verrucomicrobiota bacterium
TTTGAATTCAGTGCGGCGAACTATCAAGTCAGCGAAAAGGGATTTGTCGCGGCGATTGGCGTGCGCCGCACGGGCGGCACGACCGGTGATGTCTCGGTCAATTTTGGCACGAGCGATGGAACGGCAGTGAACGGAATCAATTACCAAGGCATAGCCACGACGATTGATTTTCCGCCGGGCGAAACCTTCAAGACCGTTTATGTTCCGGTGATTGACGACTTGGTCATCACGCCGGATTTGACCGTCAATCTGGCGCTCTCAAATCCTACATCGCCGGCCGGCATCGGCGATCAACCCACGGCGATTTTGACAATTCAGAATAGCGACACGGCGGTGAGTTTTTCATCCGCCTACTACGCGCAGGTCAAAAATGTTTTGAACGGACTGGCGACGATAGACATCATCCGCGCGGGCGGCACGGACAGCGTGGCGTCTGTGGATTTTTATACGACGACCAACGGCACGGCGGTCATCGGAACAGATTATTACCCGACCAACTCCACTGTGACTTTCAACCTCGGACAATCAGATGTCACCGTCCAGGTTCCGATCATCAACAATGGCTTGGCAGAAGGAAACACAACGGTTGGTCTCCTGTTGACGAATGCAGTCAACACATTAATCACCAGTCCGTCCAACGCGACACTGACCATCATTGACACGGTGTCCGCGCCGGGCCAGGTGAGTTTTGTCACGACCAATTACTATGCGAACGAAGGCGACGGCAGCGCAAATCTCACGCTGATCCGCACCAATGGTTCATCCGGCTCGGT
>CAXUBD010000097.1:810-8068 GCA_964249225.1 uncultured Verrucomicrobiota bacterium
CACCGTCACTTTTGGCAATGGAGAAACACTCAAGACGATTGTCATTCCGCTGGTTGACAATCAGGTGGTGCAGGGAACGGTCAACTTATCGGTGGTGCTTTCCAATCCCACCGGCGGCGCAACCTTGACTGCGCCGGTATCGGCTACATTGTATATTTCCGACAACGATGTCGGCGTCGCCTTCTTGAACGCCACCAACTACGTCAATGAGACCAACAGCGTGGAACCGGTTTTTGTTCAGCGAATCGGCAACGCAAATTCAACCTTTGAAGTGAATTACGCGACCGCCGATGGAACGGCGGTGAACGGAGTCAATTATAGTTCCGTCAGCGGCACTTTGAACTTTGCCGTCGGTGAAACGCTTAAAACGGTTTCCGTTCCGCTGACTTACGATCCGCAGGTGACGGGGAATTTGAACTTCACCATGGCATTGTCCAATCCGACTGCCGGCGCGCAATTGGTTGCGCCGAGTAACACGGTGATTGTATTGCAGGACGGTGATGCCGGGTTCAGTTTCACAAACGCCAACATCACCGTCTTGAAAAACATCGGCAGCGCGGTGATCACGGTGGTCTGCTCCAATCCAGCCATTGAACCGCCGGGAAGCTCCAACACCGTGCCGCTTTCGGTGCAATATTCCACGGCGAACGGCTCGGCCACGGCGGGCATTGATTACGTGGCGACCAGCGGCACACTTGTCTTCACCAATGGCATTGGCACAAATACGTTCCTCGTGCCGATCATCAACAACAATAGTTCGGTGACGGACAACCGCAGCTTTACCGTCAAGTTGTCCAACCCGACGCCGCCCGGCCAATTGGTCGCGCCTAGCACGCAAACAGTCACTATTGTTGACAGCAACACGGGTTTCAAATTCTCCAAGCCTAACTATATGGTTCTTAAAACCAATGTGGCAGCGGTCATCAACGTCTATCGCACCGGTTTCACGGACAGCGTGGCCACTGTGGATTTCATAGCCACCAATGGCACCGCCACTGCCGGTTTGAATTTCATCGCCACCAACGGCACGCTTATCTTCACCAATGGTGTGACCAACCAGACCTTTACGGTGAACGTGATTGATACCACCGCCGTCCAGCCTAACCTGACCGTGTTGCTTCAATTGTTCAATCCCATCAATAACATACTGGCCTCCCCCAACGCGGCTACGTTGACCATCCTGGACAACACCGGCAGCTATGTCATTCCGGCTGGCGCGGCGCTGGTTTCCGAAACCGGGGCGGGTGCGCCTAATGGGATCATAGATTCTAATGAAACGGTCCAGGTGTTGTTCGCCTTCCGCGACGCCGGTTTTCTCAATGTCACCAACTTGATCGCCACATTATTACCCATCAATGGCGTGACCTCGCCGAGCGGCTCGAAAACTTACGGGTCGTTGATCGCAGAAGGCCATTCGGTTTCGCAACCGTTCACCTTTACGGCCCGCGGCACCAACGGTCAGAATATCGTCCCGACTTTTCAACTCTATGACAATGCGAAGCCGATTGGCACCAACACCTTCACCTTTACTCTGGGTTCGTGGACAACCCTGTTCACGAATGGCGCGCCGATTGTCATCAATGACACTGCCGCCGCTTCGCCTTATCCGTCGCCCATCCATGTCAGCGGCGTGGGTGGATCGCTCATCAAGGCCACGGTGACAGTGACTAACATCAATCATACTCGTTCATCCGATGTAGACATGCTGGTGGTATCGCCGACGGTGCAGGACACTTTAATCATGGCGAACGCCGGCGGCACGCACGCGATCAATCTGGTGACGATCACCTTTGATGATGCGGCGAGCAATTCACCGTTGCCGAGCGTTGACCAGATTATTTCCGGCACCAACCAACCGACGGGTTACCTGCCGGTCCTCCAATTCCCCTGACGCCATGAAAATACGCCCTCAATTTTTTGCAGTTTTTATGAGGAAAATTTTATTAACAGTTGGCGTCGGCCTGACTTTGTCAAGCGCGACGATTTATTCCGGCATGGCCGCCGTGGAGGGCATGAAGACATTGAGCGGTCATGTTCCGACGGTGGTCTCGCAGCTGTCGGCGAAGGGAATTTTGTCCGCGACGACCAATCTGAATCTTGCCATCGGACTGCCTTTGAGAAATCAAGAGGCCCTGACCAATTTGTTCCAGCAGATTTACGATCCGGCCAGTCCCAACTATCATAAATATCTGACGCCCGAACAGTTCACAGCGCAGTTTGGTCCGACGGAACAGGATTATCAAAAGGTGATTAATTTCGCCGTCGCAAACGGTTTGAAAGTAGTGGGCACGCATCCGAACCGGGTATTGCTCAACGTAAGTGGCAAAGCTTCCAACATTAATAAAGCTTTTCAAATCAACCTGCGAACCTACCAACATCCAACAGAGGCGCGGCAATTTTTTGCCCCGGACACGGAACCGGTTTTGGACGCTTCCCTTCCCATAATTCACGTTAGTGGTCTGGAAAATTACTATACCGCTAGTCCGAGACTTAAGGCCCGGCCTTTAAGTCAGCCAGCCGGCGCAACTCCTAATTTAGGTTCGGCACCGGGTGGTTCTTATGAGGGTAATGATTTCCGCAATGCTTATGTGCCGGGCACAACCCTGACGGGTGCCGGACAAAACGTCGCTTTGTTTCAATTGGACGGATTTTTTGCCAGTGACATTGCGGCCTATGCCAGTCAAATCGGATTGACGAATGTTCCGCAACTGGTGACTGTGCCGGTGGATGGCGGGGTTCCTACACCAACACCATTCGGTAATCCCGAAGTTTCATTGGACATCGAAATGGTGCTTTCCATGTCCCCGGGTGTATCCAACATTTATGTTTATGAAGGCCCCAACTTCTCAAGCCAGAGCATATACACCGTCTTTGAAGATGTTTTGAGTCGGATTGCCAATGACAATTTGGCGAAGCAAATTGGCTGTTCTTGGGGTATTAATGGTGGTCCTGATCCGGTTGCCGAGCAGATTTTTCAGCAAATGGCGCTGCAAGGACAATCATTTTTTTGTGCCTCCGGTGATTCCGATGCTTATACTGGTTTGATACCATTTCCATCCGATAGCCCGCACATTACTTTAGTCGGCGGCACTACCCTGACAACTGGGGCGGGTGCTAGTTATTCATCAGAGACGGTTTGGAATTGGGGTATTGAATTTGGCATTGATGGCTTTGGAAGCAGCGGCGGCATCAGCACCACCTACGCGATACCAAGCTGGCAAACCAACATTAACCTGACCGCCAGCAAAGGATCGACTACTTTAAGAAATGTTCCCGATGTGGCGCTTACAGGTGATAATGTTTGGGTTATTTTTGGAGGTGGCCAGACGGGTGCTTTCGGTGGCACCAGTTGCGCGGCTCCATTGTGGGCGGGATTTACTGCCTTGATTAACCAGCGTGCTACCAACGTAGGTCACGCAGCCGTTGGGTTTATTAACCCGGCTCTTTATGCAATTGCCAAAAGCTTCAATTACGCAAATTGTTTCCACGACATCACGACCGACAATAATAGGTGGAGCGGTAGTCCAAATTTATTTGATGCAGTGCCCGGCTATGATTTATGCACCGGGTTGGGCACACCCAATGGCACAAATTTAATCAATGCCCTTACCGCCATCGGAGTCACCAATACAATAACCCACATTTCCGCGCCGCCGCCGCCCTATGGCACCAATCTGGCCGCCTTGAACGGCAGCAATCCCAACGGCACTTGGGAACTTTTCGTGCAGGATGATTCGCCGCTTGACACGGGGGTTATTTCCAACGGCTGGTGGATCGCCTTGACCACGGCCAACCCGGTGGGTTTTGCCGCCGACTCTGCGCTCACCATGACCGCCTCCGCCACCAATGTCTTGGTCGGCAGCAATGTCGTTTATTCCCTCACCGCAACGAATTACGGACCTTCGATTTCAACCAATGTAGTTGTTTCGGATGCGCTGCCCTTGGGAGCCACCTTCATTTCCGCCAGCAGCACGCAAGGAACCGTGACTCATGATGGATCTACCCTCGTTTGGAACCTTGGCAACCTTGCCGTCAATAATGGGGCGGCAATGACATTGACGTTGCAGCCGAATATCATCGGCACCATACCTAACTCTGCCGTGGTTAATTCAGACACCGGCGACCCCAATCCTGATGACGATCAAAGCACTTTGACCATCACTGTCGGGACTGTGTCGGCACCGCAACTCTCCGGCATATTGCTGGGCAACGGCCACCAGTTCCAATTCTCCATCACCGACGCCTCGCAAGAGGCCTACATCATCCAGGCGTCTACCAATCTTATGACCGGTCCTTGGGTGCCGATTTACACCAATCCCGCGCCGGCCGCCGTGACCACTATCTTCAACGATCCGAACGCGGCGAATTATCCTTATCGTTTCTACCGCGTCTTGCTGCAATAGCGCAGCTTTGAATCCCAAGCCCATGAAAGTTTGCGGTCTGACCGGCGGCGTGGGCATGGGAAAATCCACCGCCGCAGAATTTCTCCGTGCTCGCAACGCTCGGATCGTGGACACCGATGATATCGCGCACCAGCTTGTCCAGCCCGGCGAAACCGCACTGGCGGAAATCCAAATTCAATTCGGAAAAAATCTTATCGCTGCGGACGGCCGCTTGCGCCGCGACGAACTTGCCCGGATCGTCTTCGCCGATGCCGCCGCGCGAAAAAAACTGGAAGACATCCTTCACCCGAAAATCCGCGAACGCTGGCTCGCGCAAATTGAAGTTTGGCGCGAAGAACATTTCAAACTCGCTGTTGTCGTCATACCGTTGCTCTATGAAACGCAGGCCGAATCTCAATTCGAAAAAATCATCTGCGTCGCCTCTTCCGCCGCGAACCAGGAAAAAAGACTTTTGCAACGCGGCTGGACCTTGACACAAATCCACCAACGCATCGCCGCGCAAATCCCCACCGAACAAAAAACCGCCCGCGCCAACTTTGTCATCTGGACGGACGGCGATCTGGATTCACACGCGCAGCAGATCGAACGGATTCTTTGCCGACTTTGACGCCGGGGCGGCGTGGCCGAGACGTCTTTCGGCGCGACTTAAAGAACATTTCCCTCGCTGCGATCTTGTGCTAAATTTTCCTAACATGATACTCACGCCCGATGAATTGCGGAGTCTTGTCGGACTGACCCATCAGTCGCCTCACTCGTTGCTTGGAATGCAACCGCTCGGCGACGGTTCGGGACTGGTCGCCCGCGCGCTGCTGCCGGGCGCAGTCAAAGTGGAAATCCAGCCCGTTCACGAAAAAGACAAACCGAAGTTCGAGCTGAAGCGGATTCCCAACACCGACGTTTTTGAAGGCGTCACGAAATCCGCCAAAAAAGTTTATGCCTACGATCTGGTCATCACCAATCATGATGGGCAGACGCGACGCACGCGCGACGCTTTTTCTTTTCTGCCGACGCTAAGCGAATCCGATTTGTTTTTGTTCGGCAAAGGCGACGAGCGGAAAATTTTCGACAAGCTCGGCGCGCAATTGCGTTCGCCTGATGGCGTGTCCGGCACGAGCTTCGCGGTTTGGGCACCGAACGCGCAACGCATCAGCGTCGTCGGCGATTTTAATAATTGGGACGGACGTTTTCATCCGATGCGTTTGCTCGGCGCGTCGGGCGTCTGGGAAATTTTCATTCCCGGCGTCGGCATCGGCGCGCATTACAAATTTGAGATCCGCGACGCGCACGGCAACATCAAGCTGAACACCGATCCGTTCGGATTTTTCTTTGAGGTTGCGCCGAAACAAGCGGCGATCGTCTGGGACACGAAAAAATTCAAATGGACCGACGCCGCGTGGCTGAAAAAACGCCGCGACCGCGATGCGCTGCGTTCGCCGATGAGCATTTACGAAATCCACGTCGGCTCGTGGCGCAAAAAATCCGCGAACGAATCATGGAGCTACCGCGAACTCGCCGAGCCGCTCGTGCTTTATTTGCAGCGCATGGGTTTTACGCACGTTGAATTTATGCCCGTTGCCGAGCACGCGTTTTATCCGTCGTGGGGTTATCAAGTCACCGGATTTTTTGCGCCGACCAGTCGTTACGGCACGCCTGACGATTTTCAATTTCTCGTCAACGCGCTGCACGAAGCCGGTATTGGCGTCATCGTGGATTGGGTGCCTGCACATTTTCCCCGCGACGAATGGGCGCTCGCGAAATTCGACGGCACCGCGCTTTACGAACACGAAGATCCGCGCAAAGGCGCGCATCAAGATTGGGGCACGCTCATTTTTAATTTTGGACGCAATGAAGTTTCCAATTTTCTCGTCGCGAACGCGCTTTTTTGGTGCGAGCGCTTTCACATTGACGGCCTGCGCGTGGACGCCGTTGCCTCGATGCTGTATTTGGATTATTCGCGCAAAGCCGGCGAATGGGTTCCAAACCAATTCGGCGGGCGCGAAAATCTCGAAGTGATTGAATTTCTGAAAAAATTTAATCACATCACCCACTCCGAATTTCCCGGTATCATGACCATCGCCGAAGAATCCACCGCCTGGCCGCAAGTCACGCGCCCGCCTTACATCGGCGGCCTCGGATTTTCTTTCAAGTGGAACATGGGTTGGATGCACGACACGCTGAATTATTTCAAGCACGAACCCATCCATCGAAAATATCATCAAAACGATTTAACGTTCGCGATGATTTATCATCACAACGAAAATTTTATTTTGCCGCTTTCGCACGACGAAGTTGTCCACGGCAAAGGCTCGCTCATCGGCCGGATGCCTGGCGACGACTGGCAAAAATTCGCGAACCTGCGCACGCTGCTCGGCTATCAATGGCTTTTTCCCGGCAAAAAACTTTTGTTCATGGGCGATGAGATCGGCCAGCGCGCCGAATGGAATGAAAACGGCCAGCTCGATTGGTGGCTGCTCGATGCCGGGCCGTTTCATCGCGGACTGCAAAAATTTATCGCGGACGCCAATAAATTTTACACGAAAACTTCCGCGCTCTGGCAGGCCGATTATGACCACGCTGGATTTTTCTGGATTGACGCCAGCGACAACGAGAACAGCATTTTATCGTTCATCCGCCAAAATGCCGACGGCTCGAATCCCATCGCCATCATTTTGAATCTCACGCCCGTGTTGCGGCAAAATTATCGGCTGGGTTTGCCGCGCGCGGGCAAATGGCAAGAAGTTTTAAACAGCGATGCCGCGATTTACGGCGGCAGCAACCAGGGAAATTACGGCGAAGTTTTCGCGCGTGAACATAAATCGCACGGCCAAAATTTTTCTGCGGAAATTACCTTGCCG
>CAXUBD010000097.1:8078-9483 GCA_964249225.1 uncultured Verrucomicrobiota bacterium
CCGTTAAGCATCGTTGCATTTCAAGCGGAATGAATTGGGAATTACGCGAATTTTCACTCATTCAAATTCAACTTTTTTGAATTCGCATTCACTGCGTAATTCGCGGACAAAATTAAAATGAAAGCCGCACGACGCGCTCTTGAATCTGGTTATTCCAGCGGTTAAAATAACTGAACAATCGGTAAAGCTCTTCGAGGTTTGGCAACAGCGCGCGCCGGGAATTTTCTCCGACGGAAATCCATTTCGCATCCAGCGATTTTAATTGGGCCAAAACCTGCTCGCGCAATTCATTCAATTTTCTTTGCAATGAATTTAATTTCTCAATCCAATTTTGTCCGTGTTCAAAAAGCTCAACCTGCAACAGCGGCGAAGTTGCCTTGGACTTTTCGGCGAGAAAATTGTCCGTGCCTTTACACGCACCCGCGATTTCCGCAAACAAATCGGCGAGCGCGCCCGGAATCTGCTGGATGTCTTTTGGCTTCGCGCCGATTTCCAATTCGAGCAAATGCAGCAGCCGCAATTTTGGTTCGGCAAGACAATTATAAGCTGCGTTTAATTCGGCAAATTTTTTTGCGGCGACATTTTTATCGACGTCGGTGGCCGAATGAATTTTATCGGGATGGAGATTGGCGGAGAGCGCGAGAAATTTTTGCTTGAGCAAAGCCGTTTCAAGCCAGGGCCGGCGTGGTTCGTTGAGCAAGGCGAAGTGATCGGTCATTTCCTGATGCAGATTTTTAGACAGAATTTACAGAATTATCAGAATCGAAAGCTAAAATTTAATTCTGAAAATTTTGTTAATTCCGTCTAAAGTTATTTTAAGCGCTGAAACTTTCACCGCAGGAACAGCTCGTCGCCGCGTTCGGATTTTTCACCTTGAAGCCGCCGTCCTGCAACGCCTCGACGTAATCCAGTTCGCTGCCGGTGACGTAAAGCGCGCTTTTGGGATCAACCACGACGCGCACGCCGCCGCTCTCGACGAGGATGTCGCGATTCGCCGGTGCGTCCTGCAAATCCATTTTGTATTGCAGACCAGAACAGCCGCCGCCGACAACGGCCACGCGCAAAACCCCGTTCACCCGCCCTTGTCTCGTGAGCAATGTGGAAACTTTTTTGGCGGCATTTTCCGTGAGTTTGACCAGCCGTTCATCACCGGTGCGGAAATTTGGCGCGGAGGTTGGTTTGCTGGCGAGGTTGGCGATCATTTTGCTGGCGATAACATAGCCGGTCCGGCATCCATCGTCAACGCAACGACCCGATTAATGACGGAGATTAAAAGATTGTGTGTTTTTTCATTTTGAATTTTGCATTTTTAATTTTTAATTGATTCGTGAAACTGATCTCATGGAACGTCAACGGCCTGCGCGCCGTGTTGAAGAAAAATTTTCTGGAATTTCTCGACACTGAG
>CAXUBD010000098.1:0-5866 GCA_964249225.1 uncultured Verrucomicrobiota bacterium
CAGGTAAGGTTCTTCGCGTTGCATCGAATTAAGCCACATACTCCACCGCTTGTGCAGGCCCCCGTCAATTTCTTTGAGTTTTAATCTTGCGACCGTACTTCCCAGGCGGCATATTTAACGCGTTGGCTACGCCACAAAAGGGGTCGATTCCTTTTACAGCAAATATGCACCGTTTACGGCTAGGACTACCAGGGTATCTAATCCTGTTTGCTCCCCTAGCTTTCGTGCCTCAGTGTCAGGAATTGTCCAGAGACTCGCCTTCGCCACTGGTGTTCCACTTGATATCTACGCATTTCACTGCTACACCAAGTATTCCAGTCTCCCCTCCATTCCTCTAGCCGGATAGTATCCGATGCCATTTCGGAGTTAAGCTCCGAGCTTTCACATCAGACTTACCCAACCGCCTACGCACCCTTTACGCCCAGTGAATCCGAACAACGCTTGGGACCTCTGTATTACCGCGGCTGCTGGCACAGAGTTAGCCGTCCCTTCCTCTTCTGATACTATCAAAACCGGGGCAGTGACTCCCCTGTTCCTTGTTCTCAAATGACAGGAGTTTACAATCCGAAGACCTTCATCCTCCACGCGGCGTCGCTCCTTCAGGGTTTCCCCCATTGAGAAAAATTCTCGACTGCTGCCACCCGTAGGTGTCTGGACCGTGTCTCAGTTCCAGTGTGGCTGGTCGTCCTCTCAGACCAGCTACCCGTCTTAGCCTTGGTGAGCCATTACCTCACCAACTAGCTGATAGGCCGCGGGCTCATCGTAAAGTGTCAGGCCTTGCGGTCCCCAACTTTGAATTTTAAATGATGCCATCTTAAATTCACATCCGGTATTAGCTCGCCTTTCAGCGAGTTATCCCAGGCTTCACGGTAGATTGCCCACGTGTTACGCACCCTTGCGCCACTCCGACATTCAAATATTGCTACCTGAATGTCAGCGTTCGACTTGCATGTCTTATCCACGCCGCCAGCGTTCGTTCTGAGCCAGAATCAAACTCTCCGTATAAAACGTTAGTTGATTCCTGCCTGATCGTAAAATCAGGCAGCTTTACTTACTATTGTTTGGTTAAAACCTTCGAAACCAGCCAACTAACTGGCTGATCTTGAAGGGGCTCTTACTAATCGCACAATTCAATTTTCAAAGAACAACCGGTGTTACAAAAAACACCAAAAACTTGCGGGCCTTGCCCGGCGTTTCGTCCAATTTAGAGGACAAAAAAAACCCGAGCGCCGATTTTATCCATTCCAACTCGGCATCTCAGTTTTAGTTCAGACGCTCAATTTAAGCATCCACTGTCAATCGGCTTTCGCCGACCCTCTTTGCTTTTAGCGCGAAGGGACAGTGAATCTATCAAAGATTTTTCTTCATGCAAGAGTTTTTTTGAAAAATTTTTGATGTGTTTAAAATTCATAAATCCCCTTTATTTACAAGGTTAATCCAAGTTTCGCTCGGCCAATCCATCTTCGTCCAAGCCCAAATAATGTACCACCTCATGCAAAAAAGTGGTGCGAACTTCCTCGCAAAAGATTTTCTCGTCGTTTTCTGCAAACTCCCAGATGTTTTCCAGAAACAAAATAATCTGCGACGGCAACGAAGCATTTGCGACGGCAACGAAGCATTTTCTTCATCCGCAAATTCCGGCCCGGTAAACAATCCCAAAGTGTCCCGTTCAATTCCTTCCGCCTGCAAATCCGCATTCGGCTGGCGCTCCAGTGTCACCGGCAATTTTTCCACGCGTACTCGCAACGGCTCTGGCAAAGCCAGTAAAGTTTTTCCAACTTCCGCTGACGCCAGCGCGCACAGTTTTTGCCAATCCAGATTCATGCGGCAATTTTAACATGGATGAAACGGATGAGAATGGATTTTTTCACCGGCACTGATTGGATTACTTTTGACTCGCGCTTGAACAGCCCGCGTTTATCGTTGTCTCAAATCAAAATTATGACTGCCAAAAATCAAAAGCTACGGCTCGCGTTCACTTTCATTTTTTCCGTCGCCTTGGCGACGGCTTTGGCCGCGCGTGCTGAAGACGTGTTGCGCGACACGCTGACGAACGGCCTGCAAGTCATCATCGTCCGCAACACCCTCGCGCCCGTCGTCACCACGATGGTCAATTATCGCGTCGGCTCCGACGAGACGCCCGCCGGTTTTCCCGGCACCGCGCACGCCACCGAGCACATGATGTTTCGCGGCAGTCCCGGATTGAGCGCCGACCAGCTTGCCGCCATTTCCGCCGCGTTCGGCGGCGATGACAACGCCGACACGCAACAAGCCGTCACGCAATATTTTTTCACGACGCCTGCGGAAAATCTCGAAGTCGCTTTGCGCGTCGAGGCCACGCGCATGAAAGATTTATTGCCCGATGAATCGCTCTGGACCAAGGAACGCGGCGCGATCGAGCAGGAAGTCGCGCAGGATTTATCCAATCCCGAATATGTTTTTTACGAACAACTTTTGGCCGCCATGTTCAAAGGCTCGCCTTACGCGCACGATGCGCTCGGCACGCGCCCCTCGTTCGATAAAACAACCGGCGGCGATTTGCGGAGTTTTCACAATGCGTGGTATGTGCCGAACAATGCCGTGCTCGTCATCGTCGGCAACGTCGAACCACAGACAGTTTTGGCACAGGTAAAAAAAGTGTTCGGCAAAATTCCCTCCAAAGAACTACCCGCGCGTCCCGAATATAATTTCGGGATCGTTACGCCGGACACGCTGCGGCTCGACACCGATTTGCCTTACGGCATGGCCGCGATCACGTTTCGTTTTCCCGGCGCGGAAAATCCTGATTTCGCCGCCGCGCAAATTTTGGCCGACGTGTTGAGCAGCGAGCGCGGAAATCTTTACGGCCTCGTGCCGGCGGGCAAGGCGCTCGGCGCGGGGTTTTCCTACGAGACACTGCAAAAATCCGGCTTGGGTTACGCGATCGCCGAATTTCCGGCCGGCGCGGATTCAACCAATCTCGTGGATGACATAAAAGAAATTTTGCTCGCCGAAATCACCAACGGCGTCAGCGCTGATCTGGTCGAGGCCGCCAGACGCAGTGAAATCATCAGCGCCGAACTGCAAAAAAATTCCGTCTCCGGGCTGGCCAACGCGTGGTCCACCGCCGTCGCCATCGAAGGGCGCAATTCGCCGGACGACGACATTAATTTATTTCGCGCCGTGACCGTGGACGACGTGAATCGCGTTGCCAAAAAATATCTGGATTTCGACCACGCGATTTCTGCGATTCTTACGCCGACGCCGTCGGACAAACCGATTTCGGGAAAAAGTTTTGGCGGCGGCGAATCACTTATCTCGACCAAAAATGCGAATGTCAAATTACCGTCTTGGGCGAAAAAAATCACCGAAGGATTGCCCGTTCCCGCCACGACGCTGAATCCGTTCGTCACAAATCTGCCCAATGGAATCAAGCTGATCGTGCAACCGGAAACCGTCAGCGGCACCGTTAGCATCTATGGCCGCGTGAAAAATAACCCGAAAGTGCAAATGCCGGAAGGCAAGGACGGCGTGCACGAGGCGCTCGACAAATTGTTTTCTTACGGCACAAAATCGCTCGACCGGCTGGCGTTTCAAAAAGCGCTGGACGACATCGGCGCGAACGAATCGGCGGGCGCGGATTTTTCGCTGCAGGTTTTGCCGGAACATTTTGAACGCGGCGTCCAATTGCTCGCCGACAACGAACTTTCACCCGCGCTGCCCGAAGCCGATTTCAAAATCATTCAACAACAACTCGCCGCGAGCGCCGCGGGTGAAATCAAAAGCCCCGGCCACATCGCCGCCCGGGCGCTGACCAGCGCATTGTTTCCGGCCAACGATCCGGCGCGACGCGAGACAACGCCGCAAAGCGTCAAGTCACTCGCGATTGACGACGTGAAAAATTATTACGCGAACGCGTTTCGCCCCGATCTCACGACCATCGTCGTCATCGGCAGCGTTGAACCGGAAAACGCAAGTGCCGTCATCAAAAAATATTTCGGCGACTGGAAGGCGGAAGGAGAAAAACCGAACACGCTGTTTCCGCCCGCGCCGACAAATTCCGTTTCCGTCACGCACGTTCCCGACGCGAGCCGCGTGCAGGACAAAATCACGCTGGCGGAAACGTTGCCGTTGACGCGGACGAATGAAGATTACTACGCGTTGCAACTCGGCAACCACGTTCTCGGCGGCGGATTTTACGCAACGCGGTTGTATCGCGACCTGCGCGAGAAAAGCGGGCTGGTTTATTTTGTGGATTCGTCATTCACCGTCGGGCTGACGCGCGGCGTTTATCAAGTTTCCTACGCCTGCGATCCGCCGAATGTCTCCAAGGCGCGCGATGTGATTTTGCGCGATCTCGCCGACATCCAGATAAAAAAAGTGACGGCCCAGGAATTACACCAGGCCAAATTGATGCTGTTGCGTGATATTCCGCTGGCGGAATCGAGCGTGGAAAGCATCGCCGGCGGCTGGCTCACTTATTCGGCGCTGGGATTGCCGCTCGACGAACGCGTTCACGCCGGAAAAATTTACGCGAAGCTCGACGCGGCCGATGTCAAAAACGCCTTTGCAAAATGGCTTCGTCCCGGCGACCTCGTGCAAGTGACGCAAGGGCCGGCACCGCAATGAAGGTTTTTTTGCTTTTGGCATGAGCGCCTTTCCCGTCAGCGTTGAAAAAGAAAGCCAACTCGCGCAACGCATGGCCGCGCTGGGCGTACGCGAGGCGGACATCGAGGAATCTTTCGTTCGCTCCGGCGGTCACGGCGGACAGAATGTGAACAAAGTTTCCACCTGCGTCATGCTGTTGCATCGTCCCACCGGCGTGCAGGTGAAATGCCAGGAGACGCGCCAGCAGGGACTCAACCGATTCTTCGCACGCAAACTTTTGCTCGACAAAATTGAGCAGCAGAAAAACGGCTTCATCGCCGCGCAACGCGCCGAAATAGAAAAAATCCGCCGGCAAAAAAGAAAACGTTCGCGCCGCGCGAAAAATAAAATGCTCGCCGACAAATCCCATCACTCGGCTAAAAAGGAATTGCGCCGCTCGACGGCGGATTAGCGAATCATTGCCGCGAACGCGGCGCGCGCGTAAGCTCGGCACGCATGAACGGAGTGGTTGAAATTTTTGTCGGATTGTTGCTGGCCGTGGCGGTGCTGGCGCTGGTGGCGCGCCGCCTCCATATTCCGTATCCGATTTTATTTTTGGTCGGCGGCTTGTGCATCGGCTGGATTCCCGGAATTCCCAAACCAAAACTCGATCCCGAACTGGTTTTTCTTTTTTTTCTGCCGCCGCTGCTGTTCCCGGCGGCGCTGTTCACGTCCTGGCGCGATTTCCGCGCGAACCTCCGCCCGATTTCGCTGCTCGCGGTCGGCCTCGTTTTGTTCACGACCGTAGTCGTCGCGTGGCTCGCGCATTATTTCATGAAACTGCCGCTCGCCGCCGGATTTGTTTTGGGCGCGATCATCTCGCCGCCGGACGCGATTGCGGCGACGGCGATCGCCGAGCGACTGAACGTGCCGCGTCGTATCGTCACAATTTTGGAAGGCGAAAGTCTCGTCAACGACGCGACCGCGCTGGTTGCGTATCGTTTCGCCGTCGCTGCGGTGGTGACCGGTTCATTTTCCTTGGCGAGCGCGGGCATACAATTTTTTCTCGTGGGCATCGGCGGAATTCTCGTCGGTCTGGTGGTCGGCTGGCTGGCGGTCTGGTTTCACAAACGCGTAGATGACGCGCCGATTGAAATCACCGTTTCACTGCTGACGCCGTTTGTCGCTTATCTGCTGGCCGAACGGCTGGCGGGAGTTTCCGGCGTGCTGGCGGTGGTGACAGCCGGCTTGTATCTCGGCTGGCGCACGCCGGAAATCTTGAGCTACCGGACGCGGCTTC
>CAXUBD010000098.1:5876-9434 GCA_964249225.1 uncultured Verrucomicrobiota bacterium
TTCAGGCCGGGCCGGTTTGGGAAATGCTGGAATTTTTGCTGAACGGTTTTGTGTTCATCCTCATCGGACTGCAACTGCCGGAAGTGTTGAGCGGGCTGCCCGAATCGGATTATTCATTCGGCAAACTCGTGGGTTACGCACTGATCATCAGCGTCGCCGTGATTCTCATCCGCATCCTCTGGGTTTTTCCGGCGACTTATCTGCCGCGTCTCATTTTCAAAAAACTGCGCGCCCGGGATCCTTATCCCAACTGGCGGCACGTCACGATCATCGCGTGGACGGGTATGCGCGGCGTCGTTTCGCTCGCAGCGGCGCTGGCGTTGAAAGAAGATTTTCCCGGGCGCGATTTGATTTTGTTTCTCACCTTCGTGGTGATTTTTGCGACGCTCGTGTTGCAAGGCTTGAGCCTGCCGTGGCTGATCCGACGGCTCGGCATCAAAGACGATGGCTCGGCCCGAAAAGAAGAACTGGAAGCCCGGCTCAAAGCCAATCACGCCGCCCTGGACCACCTGAAAAAAATCGCGGAACGCAATCCCGCGAAAGCCGACGCCTTGGAACGCCTGCGCATCGAATACGAAGACCACATCCGCCAGGTCGAAGGCGATGAACCTAAAAATGCCGGCACGCCGCTCCGCCTTTTTTCTTCCGAATACGAACGCCTTTCGCACGAGGCGCTCCAGGAGGAACGCAAAACCATTTTGCAACTCCGCAATGAAAGCGTCATCAGCGACGAAGTGCTGCGCCGCATCCAGCGCGACATTGACCTGGCCGAGATCCGGTTGCAGCACGGTTCATGACGGCGGCGCGTTGAAAATATAAACCGCTTTAGTATTCATGAACCCGGCGCCGTCAAGCCGGAAGCGTTTCCGTTCGTCATGGCTGACGAGCCGTGTAGTTTGAAATTAAATTTTACGCCACCGCTGCTTTGGACGCCGCGAGGTCGGCCTTGCGTTCGTTCAGGCTGAGGAAAAATTCGTAACCTTCACGGCAGCGGCGCACCAAAATATCCTTGTCTTCGAGCATCGTCTTGATGATACGCATGATCGGTTTCGGCCGCAGATAATAGGTGCGATAAAAACGATCCACTTCCTCGAAAATTTTATCTTTGTCCAGGCCGGGATATTCGAGCGTGCTTTGTTGCAGGCCGTCGGCTTCAATCAAATCGGTTTTGTCCTTTTTCACGAACCAGCCGTTTTGCTTGGCCATTTCGTAAAGTTCCGTGCCGGGATAAGGCGCGGCCAACGAAACTTGCAGCGAAAACACATCGAGTTCTTTTGCAAAATTAATTGTGTTCTCGATGCTCTGCCGCGTTTCCACGGGCAAACCGAGGATGAACGTGCCGTGAATCACGACGCCGGCTTGATGGCAATTTTTCGTGAAGCGGCGCATCTCGTCCATCGTCACGCCTTTTTTGATGCGCGTGAGAATGTCGTCGTTACCGCTTTCGTAGCCGACCAGAAAAAGTCGCAGCCCGTTGTCCTTGAAAGATTTTATCGTGTCGTAATCCAAGTTCGCGCGGCTGTTGCAAGACCAATGAACCCCGAGCGGCGCAAGTCTTTTTGCGATTTCGCGCGCGCGCGGAAGGTTCGCGGTGAACGTGTCGTCATCGAAGAAAAATTCGCGCACCTGCGGAAAAATCTGCTTCATGTAGGCCATTTCGTCCGCGACATTTTGCGGTGAGCGCACGCGATATTTGTGCCCACCAATCGTCTGCGGCCAGAGGCAGAACGTGCATTGCGCCGGACAACCGCGACCGGTATACATCGAGATATACGGATGCAGCAGATAGCCGATGAAATATTTTTCGATCTGCAAATCGCGTTTGTAAACGTCCGCGACCCACGGCAGCGTGTCCATGTCCTGGATCATTTCGCGCTCGGCGTTGTGGATGATTTTTCCGTCGCGATTTTTGTAGGACAAACCGGCGATGGTCGCGAGGTCGCGGTCTTCGGCGACTTCCTTGCAGGTGAAATCAAATTCCTTGCGCCCGACCCAATCAATCGCGGGCGACGCCTTGAGCGTTTCCGTCGGCAACACCATCGTGTGCGCGCCGACGAAACCGATTTTCGTGTCGGGCCTCTGCGCCTTGATCGCCTCGGCGACCTTGCAATCGTTTTTCAGCGACGGCGTGGACGTGTTGATGATGACGTGATTAAAATCCTTCGCGATGGCGAGGCATTTTTCCAGATCAATGTCGTGCGGCGGGCAATCCAATAGTTTGGAATCCGGCACGAGCGCGGCGGGTTGCGCGAGCCAGGTCGGATACCAATAGCTGGTGACTTCGCGGCGCGCCTGATAGCGCGCGCCCGCGCCGCCGTCGAAACCGTCGAATGATGGAGGTGATAGGAATAGAGTTTTGCTCATTTAGATTCTGAATTAGTTCTGCGCGTCAAAAATTATTAAGACTTCTTAACGTCTTTAATTTTCGCCAGCAACTCATCGCGCTCGGACGTATCTGTCGTGCCACAGGAACTGCCGACATGCGCTTCGTGATTGTGATGCACTTCATTCGCGAACGCGCCGCGTGCGCCGGCGGCGGGCGAGTTGATCGCGGCCTTCGCTTCGGCCAGATGGCCTTTGCCGATCGTCACGCCGTTGTAAGCGCGCTTGGCCAGTTCCGGCGAGGACGGATACGGTTTCGGTTTTGCGCCGAAATTGTATTTAATGTTCTTCCAGTTGTCGCCGGATTGATAATTCGTGCCGAGCGCGCCGCTCGGGTCGTAGCCGCAATGAACCATGCAATGTTCGCAGCGCGGATCGCGCGCGACGCCGTTGACGACGCCGTATTTTTCCCATTGCACTTTCGTCAGCATTTCCTGATAGCCGGAATAATGCCCGTCAGTCATCAAGTAGCACGGCGCTTTCCAGCCCTTGACGTTGAACGTCGGAATCGCCCACGCGGTGCAGGTCAATTCGCGTTTGCCGGCGAGAAATTCCTGATAAACCGGTGTGCCGAAAATCGTGAACGCTTTTCCCCATTCCTGAATCTTCGCGAATTTCTGCCGCGTCATGTCGCGCGTGAGGAAAAATTGTTTCGGGTCTTTGCCGAGGCGCGAGACCATGTCTTTTTTCGCGGCGTCATAATCGTAGCCGGGCGAAATCGTGTGGCCGTCCACTTCGAGCGAGCTCAAATACTTGAACATGTCCTCGATTTCCTGCACGTCGGTCTCGCGATAAACGGTCGTATTTGTCGCGACTTGATAACCGATAATCTTCGCCATCTTGATCGCCTCGACGCATTCCTTGAAAACACCTTCGCGCTCGACGATCAAATCGTGTGTAAATTCCAAGCCGTCAACGTGGACGTTCCAATACATCCATTTCGTGGGACGGATGACGACTTTTTTCTTTGCGTTGTCGTCGGACTTGCGGATGACTTCGGCTTCCTTTTCGGAAATTAATTTCCCATCAAGCAGCTTTTTTAACTTCGGCTCAAGCTCCGGCGAATAAACGGATGCGAGATAATCACGCATTTTTTTGCGCATGAACATCCCGTTCGTGCAGATGTAAAGCACGCGGCCTTGTTCCAGCAAACCTGCGATGAGTTCCTCGATCTTC
>CAXUBD010000099.1:0-4890 GCA_964249225.1 uncultured Verrucomicrobiota bacterium
ACACCAGGCACAGCGCGTCTTCGAGAACGCGGCATTCGGGATCGGCGGGGAAATTTTTCTTGAGGTTCAACTCCTGCACGCGACGGATGGTTTCTTCATCGTAACCGGTTTCGCGGAGGATCGCCCCGGATTTTTCGGCGTGGAATTTTTTCAGGTCGGCGCGCCATTTCAGATAACCGGCGCGCGTCATGGGATATTGCGTGCGCGGACTTTCCCAGCGGCAGATATGCTGGCAGCGCGCGGCGAGACGAAGTTCCTCGCTGGCGTCCGGGAAAAGTTTCAGAACCCAGTCGGAAAGGCGTTGCGCGTAAAGCAGTTCGCGCGGCTGGGAATTTTCGGAATTCGGGTCGCGGGAATTTGCGTCGTCGAAACGGCGCAGCGCGGCCTCGAACTTCTGCGGGTCGCGCGGTTGAAACGTTTCAGGCACGCGTTGAATTTTGAAAATCCGGCAGAAGGATTTTAATGATGGCAGCCGCAACCGCTGCCGCACGAGCCTTCGTCCAAATCCTCGGCGGTGGGCAGGCGGCCGAGTTCGAGCGTTTTGGAAACCTGCTTTTGGATGGAATTTTGAATGGCGTGCAGCTCTTCCTGCGCGTCGAGAAAACTGCTGGCCACGGGATTTTTCAGCAAAGCCTCGCGGCTGGTTTCAAAATCAGAAACTTCCGCCGGCGCGAGCGGCTGGCCGTTGTGCTGTTTTTCATGGAGCGCCTGGCCTTTGCCCATGAGCGTTTCATACTGGCCGCGTGCGCTGGTGTCGGCCATGAACGTGTCAATGCGCTTGCGGATGGCGAGCATTTCCGGCTGCGCGATGAGCGTCTGGCAAAGTTCGCGTGTCTTTTCTTCGATTTTTGTAGGCATAAATTTGTTTGGCGGACAATAAATCACAACTGCCGGGCAAAAGCAATTCTCAACGTGCGCCCGAAGTTGTTCGACACGGTGAGGCGAGCGTCCCCCGTGAGCCGTGCGTCAAACAGTTCTTGCGGCTCGCGAGGCCGCTCGCCCCACCAAAAAACAAACTGACCCGCCACTTGCGACCGGCGCGGCAATCATCTTTATTTTCTGTAAGCGCAAAAAATCATGATGCAATTCGCGGGCAAACAGTTTGACATCTTTTCAACAAATCGTTAAATCCTTCGCCACAACCTATGCAACCCATTCATCTCGCGTGGATAGATTACACAATTTTGCTCGCCTACGTCGCTTTCGTTTTGGGGATCGGCTGGACGCTCGCGCGCTACATGAAGACGTCATCGGACTTTCTCACGTCCGCGCGCTCCATTCCGACGTGGGTCACGGGCCTCGCGTTTATTTCCGCGAATCTTGGCGCGCTGGAACTCGTCGGCATGGCGGCGAGCGGCGCAAAATACGGCATCGCCACCGCGCATTTTTACTGGGTCGGCGCGATTCCGGCGATGATCTTTCTCGCGGTGTTCATGATGCCGTTTTATTACGGCTCCAAGGCGCGCTCCGTTCCTGAATATCTGAAAATGCGTTTTGACGAACGCGTCCGCGCGCTGAATTCCGTCGCGTTCGCGGTGATGACGATTTTTGCGTCGGGCATTTCGATGAATGCGCTGGCGAAATTGTTGAACCAGTTGCTCGGCTGGAATTACAACTTCGGATTGTTCGTTTGCTCCGGCGTGGTGCTGCTTTACGTTTTGAAAGGCGGATTGACCTCGGCAATTTACACGGAAGTGTTGCAATTCTTCATGATCGTCCTCGGCTTCGCGCCGGTCGTTTATCTCGGCTTGAAAGATGTCGGCGGTTGGGGCGCGATGAACCATTCGCTGCAAGCCGTCGCGGTGAATCCTTCCGCGATCTATCTCAAAGACGCAGGCATCAGCTACGCGACGAACGCCTGGACCAGCGCATGGCAACCGGTGCTCGCCGGCCCGGCGCACAATCCAATGGGCGTGGATTGGTTCGCGATGATTTTTGGTTTGGGCTTCGTTTTGAGTTTCGGTTACTGGTGCACAAATTTCCTCGTCGTGCAGCGCGCGATGGCCGCGAAGAACATGACCGCCGCGCGCAACACGCCGCTCGTCGCCGCGATTCCGAAAATGTTTTTTCCGTTCCTCGTCATCGTGCCCGGCATGATCGCCGTCGCGCTGACCTCGATGCCGGATAAAAATTATCGCATCCCGCCGCCGATCATTTCGCAGGCGAATTACGACAGTGCCATCGCCGCCGTGAAAAACGCCAACGCTCCCGATGCCGACGCCGTGAAAGCAGTTGGCGACGCGTTGGGCCATAAAGTGGATTCCGAAAAAATTCTTTCGCTTGTCGCGGCCAACAAGACGAGCCAATTGACTACGACGCAAATCCAGCAGGGACTTTACAACAGCATCGCGGAAAATTATTACGACGGTGTCATCCTTTCGCTCGTGAAAAAATATTGTCCGCCCGGCTTGCTCGGCCTCGCGCTGACGGCGTTGCTCGCGTCGTTCATGTCCGGCATGGCGGGAAATGTCACCGCGTTCAACACGGTTTTCACTTACGATTTGTATCAAGCCTATTTTGCGAAAGACAAAAGCGATAAACACTATTTCTTCGCCGGCAAAGTCGTCACTGTCGCCGGCATTGTTTTGAGCATCGGCGCGGCGTATTTTGCCTCGATGTATGACAACGCGATGGACATCATCCAGCTCGTGTTCGGTTTTGTGAACGCGCCGCTTTTCGCGACGTTCCTGCTCGGCATGTTCTGGAAACGCACGACGGGCACGGGCGCATTTCTCGGTTTGTTCGGCGGCATCGCCGGCTCGGCGCTTTTTCATTCGTTGACCATCGCGCACGGTAATTTGCCCGGCGTCAAAGGCGGCTATCTGCATCTCGCAAAAGAATTTCCCAGCGAGATGGCGCAGAATTTCTGGCTCGCCGCGTTTGCGTTCATCGTCTGCTTCACGTTGACGGTGGTGATTTCGCTCGCGACCGCGCGCACCAAGACTGACGCCGAGCTGAAAGGCCTCGTCTATTCGCTCACGCCGAAAATCGTGGACAACAACCAGCCGTGGTATTTGCGCCCGGCCATCGTCGGCGTTGTGCTGTTGATCGCCTGCGTCATCCTTAACCTCATTTTCTGGTGAACCAAAAACCTTAACTGAAAGAAAAATTATGGGACTTGATATTCGCTGGCCAATCGGCTTCATGTTCACGCTCATCGGCGTGCTGCTCACTATTTATGGCGCGGTGGTGCAATCCGATCACGCCATCTCTTTGGGCATCAACATCAATCTTAAATGGGGCGTTGTGCTGCTCGTGTTCGGCGCTTTAATGCTGCTCGGCGCGGTTCGCGGCGGCAAAAATCCACCCGCAAAATAAACCGTCCATCCGGCGGGCGAGACTGCGTCGAGCCGATTTTAGAGAAGCTGTCTCGTAATTTTTTTGTCCTGCCGTAAGATTATTTTCGCATGAATCTTTCTGAACTCGCCGCGCACGTCGCCGCTGAATTTCAAAAAAAATACAATCGCGCGCCGCGCTGGATTGTCGCCGCGCCCGGACGGGTCAACGTCATCGGCGAGCACACCGATTACAATGACGGCTTCGTTTTGCCCATGGCCATTGAACGTTACGCAGTCATGGCGGCGGATGTTCCCGCGTCACAATTTGCGTCGTCGTTCTCGCACATTTCCATTTACGACATCCATTTCGACGAGAGCGCGACGATTGACATCACCGCGCCCGTCGCCAAAGGCCTGCCGAAATGGTCGAACTACATTCGTGGCGTGCTCGCGGGTTTTCAAAATCGCGGGCAGAAAATTCCTGCGCTCGAAATCGCATTGATTTCCACCGTTCCGCTCGGCGGCGGTTTAAGCAGCAGCGCGGCGCTCGAAGTCTGCACGGCTACTTTGATCGAGGCCGCGACTGGCAAAACAATTGATCCGATTGAAAAAGCGTTGCTCGCGCAGACGGCGGAACACGAGTTCGCGGGCGTTCCGTGCGGCATCATGGATCAATTCATTTCTGCGCTCGGACGCGAAGGCAATTTGCTTTTGCTGGATTGCCGTTCACGCAAGACCGAACTCGTGCCGATGAACGACCTGTCCGTCGAACTGCTCATCGTCAACACGAACGTGAAGCACGAACTCGGCAGCGGCGAATACGCCAAGCGCCGCGCCGAATGCGAAGCCGCCGCAAAAATTCTCGGCGTGAATTCCTTGCGCGATGCGACCGCCGACCAGCTTGAACGCGCGAAAGATAATATGAGCGAAGTCATTTATCGCCGCGCGCGCCACGTCATCGGCGAGATTGAACGCACGGTTCTCGCCGCCAAAGAAATTCGCGCTTCCAACTGGACCAACGCCGGCGAACTGATGTATGCCAGCCACGCCTCGTTGCGCGACGATTACGAAGTGAGCTGCCCGGAACTCGACGCGGTCGTGGAGATCGCGGAAGAGATCGGCTTGACCGGCGACGTTTATGGCTGCCGCATGACCGGCGGCGGCTTCGGCGGTTGCGCCGTGGCGCTGGTGAAAGCCGGTGACGTTGACGCCATCACGAAAAAAATCGCGGCGGATTACAAAACAAAAACGGGAATTGAAGCGACGATTTTCAGTTCACGTCCGGCCGGCGGCGCGACGATTCTCAAGAGTTGATTCCTGGAAGCCTGAATGGTTTAATCGTTTTGGACGGCGGGATTGGTTTTTTGACGAAGCGGTTGAGGAACCCGGCTTGAAAGAAAGCCGTCCACGCATTTTTTCCTTGAAATCATTGACCTCGCGAACGAATCTAGGACGAAGTCGTTTCCAATTTAATCAAAAAAAGAGGATGTGCCATGAAAACATTTTCCCATAACGGATATTTCTGTCTCTCGCGCGGGATGCTGGCGCGAACTTTCGGTATCGTTCTGCTGGGCCTGCTGGTCGCGAGCTGTTCGGAGAAGAAAGAAATTTA
>CAXUBD010000099.1:4900-9426 GCA_964249225.1 uncultured Verrucomicrobiota bacterium
CCGCGCCGGCAACAGCGGACGATACGAAAGTCATCATCCGCGGTTCCAACACGGTGGGCGAAGAACTGGCGCCCAAGCTCATCGCCGAATACAAGAAGACGCATCCGGAAGTGACGTTTGATCTGGAGAGCAAAGGCACTTCGTATGGCATGGGCGCGTTGATGGGCGGTTATTGTGACATCGCGGGCGCTTCGCGGCTGCCGACGAATGAAGAAATGGAAGTCGCGCAGTTACGCAACGTCGAATTAAATGATTACATCATCGGCGCTTACGCCGTCGCCGTGGTGGTCAGCGCCGGAAACGGCGTCACCAATCTGACGCGCGAACAGGTACGGGATATTTTCACCGGCACCATCCAAAACTGGAAGGACGTGGGCGGGGCGGACGCGCCGATCCATTTATATGCGCGCGATCCGATTTCGGGAACGTATTTCGGCTTCCGGGAACTGGCGATGGAAAACAAACCCTACACGTCGGATTTAAAAATGTTCACGCTGGCCACCAATTACGAAGCCATCGTGCAAGCGGTGGCTGCTGATGCGAACGGCATTGGATATTCCAGCATGGAATCCGCGAAGGTGGCGGGCGTAAAAACCGTGTCCATCGGCGGGATCGCGCCGGACGTTGCCGCCGTGAACAAGGGCGAATATCCTTACGCGCGGACGTTGCATTTTTATACCAGCAAAACGTCGGAAACGCCGGCCACGACGGGCTTCATTCAATTTGTCTTGTCCGCGCCCGGGCAGGAAATCCTGGCGAAAATGGGTGACGTGCCACATCCGTGAGCCGCGCCGGATTTTTCAAAAGAGCGGAGCGGCTTTCGGCGGAAGGCCGCCGTTTTATGTTAATTTTCGCTTAACAGCGCGCTCGGCCGAGATGCCGCCAGATGAATATCTTATTCCGCGTAAATCTTGATTTATGAGACAAACCCGTCGCGAATTTGTCCGCACCCTATTTGTGGCGAGCCAGGCGGTCGCCGCCAGCCGGTTTTTGCCCGCCAGTTTGTTTGCCCAATCCGCACCCGTTTCATCCGGCGGATTGAATTTCATCGTCTTCGGCGATTGGGGTCGCAACGGCGAACCGGATCAAGTCGAGGTCGCCGCGCAAATGGCCAAGGCCGCGAACGGCATCGTCGCGAAATTCATCATTTCCGTCGGCGATAATTTTTACGAGAACGGCGTCGCTTCCGTCAACGATCCGCAATGGCAGAGTTCATTTGAACATGTTTACCACGACGCGGCGTTGCAGATTCCGTGGCAGGTGATCCTGGGCAATCACGATTACCACGGAAACTGCGACGCGCAGATTGCCTATGGTAAAATAAATCCGCGCTGGAAAATGCCCGCGCGTTACTTTGTGCAATCGCAGCGGATTGACGCAATGACCACGGCGGATTTCTTTTACCTCGACACCACGCCGATGGTGTTGATTTATTACGCGGAAGACAACACCCACGCCCATGTCCGCACCCAGGATGTTCCGCAGCAGCTCGCCTGGTTCAAGGCCGCGCTCGCGGGATCGCAGGCGCAGTGGAAAATCGTCATCGCGCACCATCCGGTTTATTCCGGCGGCGAACATGGCGACACCCCCGAACTCATCGAAAAAATTCTACCGTTGCTTCACGAATACAAAGTGCAGGCTTATTTCAACGGCCACGACCACGATCTGCAACATCTGCAAGCCGGCGCGGTGAATCTTTTTTGTTCCGGTGCCGGCTCGCAATTTCGTCCAACCAAAAAAACCGGGCAAACGAAATTTGCCGAGGCCTGTTCCGGCTTTACGACCGTTTCTTTGCAGCGCGACAAAATGGACGTGCGCATGATTGACAATCGCGGCACGCTGGTTTATGCCACCGCCGTGCCGCGCCTGCCGGCGTGAGCGTTAAAATAAATTTTGATCAGTTCATAAACATGGATCCTGACAAACTCATCGAATGGGCGCTGTGCATCGGCCTGGCGTGGATCATCCTCGGCAGTCTTACCGGCGCGGATGAATGGTTGAAATCGCAATTCGGTCAGAAAAGCCGCACACGCGACCTGGAAGAAAGAATCGCGAAGCTGGAGCAACGGCTCGACGAATCGGAAAAGAAGTGACTGCGCCCAAAAACAATATCCTGGTCCACTACTTAAAATGTCACCGCTGGATCGTCGCCGCTTTCGTCGCCACGTTCGTCCTGACCGGCGGCATTGAATTATGGATGGGGCGCTTGCCGTTCGGTCCGGACGGCAGATTCGGTTGGTGGGCCGGCAGCATCTGGAGCAATGAAAATTCCCAGCGTTTTGCCGACCCTTATTCTTTCTCGCACATCGTGCATGGGATTTTATTTTACGCGGCGCTGCGGCTCATCGCGCGCAAATTGCCCGTCCGCCATCGGCTGCTGATCGCACTGGCGCTGGAAGCCGGCTGGGAAATCCTCGAGAACTCTCCATTCATCATCAACCGCTATCGCGCCGTCACCATCTCGCTCGGCTATGTCGGCGACAGCGTGTTGAATTCCTTGAGCGACATCCTGATGATGACTCTTGGCTTTCTATTTGCTTATCGCGTGAAACCAGGCATCGCGGTCGCTGCCGTTATCGTGATGGAAGTCGGCTGCGCGTTTTGGATCCGCGATAACCTGACGCTCAACATCATCATGCTCATTCATCCGGTGGATGCGATCAAGCATTGGCAGATGGCCGGAGCGCCTGCCGCGTGATCAGCCTCCTAAAATAAAGAAACCGTCAGCAAGCCGGATCGTAAAATGCCACGGCGTTTTCATTTCAGCGAAGCCATGTCAATCACGAAGCGATATTTCACGTCGTTCTTTACCAGGCGGTCGTAGGCTTCGTTGATTTTCTGGATGGGAACAATTTCGATGTCGCTGGTGATGTTGTGCTCGCCGCAAAAATCCAGCATCGCCTGCGTCTCCTTGATGCCGCCGATGAGCGAGCCGCTGAAATTCCGGCGGCCAAAAATAAGACTGCCCACTTGCACGGACAGCGGTTCCGCCGGAACGCCGACTTGCGTGAGCGTGCCGTCCCGTTTTAAAAGGATGAGATAGGCGTTGATGTCGTGTTGCGCCGCGACGGTGTCGAGGATGAAATGGAAGCTGTTAAGATGTTTCTTCATCTCGTCTTCGTTTTTAGAGATGACGACTTCATCCGCGCCGAGCCGCAAGGCATCTTTTACTTTGTTCGCCGAGGTTGTGAAGACCACGACGTGCGCGCCAAAAGCCTTCGCCAGTTTCACGCCCATGTGACCCAATCCGCCGAGTCCCACCACGCCGACTTTTTGGCCCTTGACGACTTTGTAATGGCGCAGCGGCGAATACGTCGTGATGCCCGCGCACAACAGCGGCGCGGACGCGGCGAGATTCAAATTCTTCGGGACTTTCAACACAAACGCCTCATCCACGACCACGCTCTCGGAATATCCGCCATAAGTCAGCCCGCCGGAAACTTTGTCCGGCGCGTTGTAAGTGAACGTCGCGCCCGCCGTGCAAAATTGTTCCAAGTCGTCCTTGCAATTTTCGCAAGTGCGACAGGAATCCACCATGCAGCCGACGCCGGCGAGATCGCCTTCCTTGAATTTTTTGACGTGCGCGCCAACCTTGACGACGCGCCCGACGATTTCATGGCCGGGCACGCACGGATACGTCGTGCCGTGCCATTCGTTGCGGGTGATATGGACATCCGTGTGACAAACGCCGCAAAAAAGAATCTCGATCTGCACGTCGTGCGGACCAGGATCGCGGCGGGCAAAATTGAAGGGCGTGAGCGGCGAGGTTTGGGCGGCGGCGGCAAAAGCTTTGACATTATACATGGATTACTGTGGCACAGAAGCCGTTTCATTCCAGCAAATTTCTTCCGCTAAAAATTTTAACAAAACCAAAACGGGTAGAACACCCCATAGACCGGCGCGGATTTTCCGATTAACGTGGGGACAAATGGTGATAACGATTTTTATTGTTCTATTTATGTTGGGCCTGTTCACGATCCGGTCTGGACCGCCAGTGCATTGAATTTTTCCAGGTCGCGCCGCATGAATTTGCCAGATGGCAGCGCAGCCGATTTAGCTGGTTTAATTGAAGTTTACTGCATAAAATCGGGCATGAGGAAAATTAAAGCTGCCCGCCGCGTTCGCAAGCCGGTTCAGCGAAATGGCAAACCCGCGCCTCGCGCCCGGTCGCAACCGCTCGCAACCGGACAGATCTGGCAGATGGCCGAACTGAATCTCGAAGTGGGATTGGTCGGCAAACTGCTCGTGCATTACAAACTCGCCAAGCCCGACGCCGTCCGCCGCGCCGACAACGTGCCGCCGTTCGACATGAACCGCAGGTCCGACTGGCAGACGCGCTACGCCTATTATCCGTCGATCGGCAAGCCCGTGATCGGCATGCTCAACGGCGCGACCGCCGGCATCGGCCTCGTGCACGCGCTTTATTGCGATCTGCGGTTTGCCGCCGAGGGCGCGGTGTTTACAACCGCGTTCTCGCGGCGCGGGCTGATTGCCGAGCATGGAATAAGCTGGATGCTGCCGCGCAT
>CAXUBD010000100.1:0-5339 GCA_964249225.1 uncultured Verrucomicrobiota bacterium
GGCGATGGCGTTCGGCAATTCGTCGCGCAACGCGGCGAGATGATTGTCCTTGATCAAAATCATGTCGAACAAACCGAGGCGATGGTTTTTTCCGCCGCCGCAAGTGACGGCGTATTTTTCAAACCGCCGCCAGCCGGGCGTGGTTTTGCGCGTGTCGAGAATTTTTGCGTTGGTGCCCCGAACTGCCTCGACAAATTGGGAAGTCAAAGTGGCGACGCCGGAAAGCCGCTGGACAAAATTCAACGCGACGCGTTCGGCGGTCAAAATGGCGCGGGCAGAACCTGAAATTTTCAGCAGCGTTTTTCCGGCGGCGAGTTTTTGTCCGTCGCGCGTGAGTTTTTCAATTTTGATTTTCGGCGAGAGTTCGCGGAAGGCGATTTCGGCAAATTGAATTCCCGCGACGGCGAGCGGTTCGCGCGCGCGCATGAGCGCGACCGCAGTTGTGTTTTTTAAGACAGTGGCGAGCGTGGTCACGTCGCCGCCGCCAATGTCCTCGGCGAGCGCGCGTTGGACGGCGTTGCGGATTTCTGCGGCGGATAATTCCACGGCGGCAAAGATGGGGCGGAACTGAAAATTGGAAAAGGAAAAAGGCGCGTGAAAAATCAATCTCAAAAGTCCGGGTCAATCCTGAGCCGGCGGTTCCACCGGCTGGCTGGCAATGCTTTCAGGATCAATCCGCATTTGCTCGAACAGTTTGAGGGCGCTTTGCCGGACCCAGTAGTCGCGATGATCCAAGGCGGTTTTGATTTCCGCAAGGGTTCGACGGGCGGCGACGGACGTTTCCCAATGACTGTCAATCAGCCGGAGGGAGTTGGCTGCGGCGTTGCGCACGACGCTCTCGACATCCAGCATCGCCCGCATCAAAAAACGGATCGCGGAGGGGTCGCCGATGCGCCCCAGCGCCAGGACCGCGCTCTCGCGCACGTCGCGGTCGGCATCCTGCAACATCCGGGAAAGGCCTTCAACTGCGGCGCGGTCGCCGAGAAAGCCGAGGGACGTTGTCGCCGCGTTGCGGACATCCCAGGACACATCTTTCAAGGCGCGGATCAGCGCGGGCACGGCGCGTTTGGTGTCGCACTGCGCCGCAGCTTCGACGGCGGCGGCGCGGACATTGGGGTTGGGATCATTGAGCAAAGGTTCCACGCGGTCGTAGGTGGCCGGATCGGCATGACGTTGTAAAACGCCCAACGCCGCGATGCGCAGAACCGCGTTGCTTTTTCGCAGCGCCTCCTGCATGAACGTAAGGACGCGCGGATCGGAGATTTCACCCAGCGCCTTGACCGCCTGAAGTTGTTTTTCCGGCGAGCCGTGGCGCATGACTTCCGCGAGCGGCGCGATGGCATCGGCCCCCAGATCGGCGACCTGGCGCAGATTGCCCGATGCGAGAATTTGAAGTGTGCGCTGGGATTCGTTGCTGGGCCGCCAGCCTAAACGTTCCAAACTGTGCGAAGCCGCCGACCGCACCGCCACCTCCGCGTCACGCAGCAAACCGATGAGCCAGTTCACCGCCTGCGGATCGCCCAGCTGGCCCAGGGCGTTGACCGCCGCCACGCGGACCGCGGGAGCCGGATCGTGCAATAATTCCCGCAACGATCCGGCCGAGCGACGTTCGGAATTTTTTCCCAACGCCCGCGCCGCGGCTGCGCGCACCGTGGCGTCGGCATCCTTCAAGGCAAACAGCAGCGGTTCCATCACGCCGTCCGCCTCGGAACGCGCAAGTTTTTCCACGGCCGCCAGACGCATTTTCAGGCTGCCGATGCGAAGTTGCTGACACGTCAACCACAACATAACGATAGAAAACCGCGAATTCCCCGTCCGATCAAAGCATCCCAAATAACGCAACGGATTTTAGCCGTCAAAAATTGCCGCGCCAAGATGAAGGCAAAAGCAAAACGGGGAAAGCAAAATTTGAACGCCGCCCGAAAATTTCGATGAATCAAAATCCGGAAAAACAGACTGGCATCATTTAAATTTTTGGATGACACGCTCGAAGGCATCGAGGCCGAGTTCGATTTTTTCCATCTCCGGGCCGAAGCTGATGCGGCAGTAATTTTTGTAGCGCGCGTGCGTGCGGCGGTTGCCGGGGTTCACGTCAAAAAACACGCCAGGCACGACGATGACTTTTTCCTTGAGACATTCGCGGAAAAAATTCATGCCATCGTCCAGCGGGGCGGGCAGCTTGGCCAGATTCGCCCAGACGTAAAACGCGCCGGCGGGCGCGGCGTCCACGCCGATGTTCAGTTTTTTCAAGCGCGCCAGAACCAGTTCGCGCTTTTTGCCGAAATGTTTTTGTACCGCCAAAGTTTCAGCAATCGCATTTTTTGGATCGAGCAGCGGCAGCGCGGCGTTTTGGAACGGATGGTTCGCGCCGCCGTCGAGAAATGAACCGGCGCTGGCGATGGCTTCGATCACGGCTTTCGGGCCGAGCGTCCAACTGATGCGCCAGCCGGGATAACGCCAGTTTTTCGTGAGCCCGTCCACGATGACAATCGGGTCTTGGTCCACGTCGTCCACAAATTCGGCGGCGGAAACCATTTTTGGCGTTTCCGCTTTCCGCTTTCCGATTTCCGATTTCCCATAAATATAATGCGAATAAAATTCGTCGAAGATCATGGAGCACTGGCATTCGCGCGCGAGGTCGCACCACGCGGACAATTCTTTTCCTTCCATCAATTGGCCGGTCGGGTTGCATGGATTGCTGACGAGCAATGCGCTCAAGCCGCGTCCGAGAATTTCTTCTTTCAGATCGGCGGGTGAAATTTTGTAGCCGTGTTCGGCGCGCAACAAAATCGGAATCGGCGTGAATGCCTTGAACACGCTCAATAATTCTTCATACGCCGTGTAGTCGGGAATGAAATGGCCCATGTTGATGTTGCCGAGCGCGCTGGCGAGGCGCGTGAGCGCGAGGCGTCCGCCGCTGGCGATGCTGACGTTGTCGGCGGTGTATTTGGATTTTTTCCCGCGACGATAAATTGCGTTGTAAAAATCCGCGACGGCCTGGCGCAGTTTTTGATTTCCGGCGACCGGTCCATATTGCCGGCTGGCCTCGGAGATTTTTATTTCAGTGATACGCGGCGGCGCGTCCGGGATGTCGCCGGTTTCGGGCGAGCCCTGGCCGAGGTTCGCCCAATCAGATTTACCGTAGGCAAAGCCGTGGCGCGTCGCCTCGTGCGTGACGTAAATCACGCCGGTGCGCGGCACGGAGCGGAAACCGGGAATTGAATTTTGTTGTTCCATCAGGGCGGCATCTTACGCGGCGCGCAAACGCGCGTCAAAAAGTTTGCCAACGAAGAAAGCAGGCGTATTTTGTGAGAAAATTATGAGTTCTGAAAACCAACTCGATCAATTAAAAAAATTCACCACCGTCGTCGCCGACAGCGGCGATTTCGCGACGCTCAAACAATTCGCGCCGCAGGACGCCACGACCAACCCGTCGCTGATTTTCAAGGCCGCGCAGATGCCGGAATATAAATTTCTCGTGGACAAGGCAATCGCCGACAACCAGGCCAAATCCGCCGGTGATAAATTGTTGCCGCGCGTGCTGGACGACCTGCTGATTTTGTTCGGCGCGGAGATCTTGAAAATTGTTCCCGGCCGCGTCTCGACGGAAACGGACGCGAACCTGTCGTTCGACACCGACGCGTTGGTTGCCAAAGGCCGCCAGTTCATTTCGCTTTATGAAAAAAACGGCGTCGGCCGCGAACGCATCCTCATCAAAATCGCCTCGACGTGGGAAGGCATCCGCGCGGCGGAAATTCTCCAGCGCGAGAGCATCAACTGCAATCTCACCCTGCTCTTCTCGCTCGCGCAAGCCGTCGCGTGCGCGGAAGCAAAAGTGAAATTAATTTCGCCGTTCGTGGGACGAATCATGGATTGGTATAAGGCGAAGGAGAAAAAAGAGTTTGCGCCCGCCGAAGATCCCGGCGTGATTTCCGTAAAAGAAATCTACGCCTACTACAAAAAATTCGGCCACGCGACGCAGATCATGGGCGCGAGCTTCCGCAACGCCGGCGAAATTTTGGAACTGGCCGGCTGCGATTTGCTGACCATCAGCCCGCCGCTGCTCGGGGAACTGCAAAAAAGCACCGCGCCGGTCGCGCGCAAGTTGAGTCCCGAAATCGCGCGTGAAAGTAAAATCGAAAAAATTCCACTGGACGAAAAGAAATTCCGCTGGCTGTTCAATGAAAATGCGATGGCGACGGAAAAAACCGCCGAAGGCATCCGATTGTTCAACGCGGACGCGGCGAAATTGGCCCAGTTCGTCGCCGCCCGGCTCAAGTGACGGCGCGTTTAATGATTAGACTTTAACACCGGACTTTGTATTTTTCAGGTCATGGACTCGGACGAGAGAGAAATTTTTCAATTTTTAAAAACGTGGGGCAGCGAGTATGTCAGCACGAAGGAAATTGCGCGGCGAGCCAGCGGCAAAAAAAAGTTTTACGAAAATCCCGACTGGGCCAAGCCGATTCTCATGCACATGCAGGAACGCGGCCTCGTCGAAAGCGACACGCTCGGCCGCTACCGGCTCAAGCCGGTTTCCCGAAAAGACAAAGGCAAACGCTGGGTCTCGCCGGAGATCGCCAAAATCCTCGAGGAAAGCGGCGTGCCCGTGGAAGGCGCCAGCGAAATCGGCACGGATGAGTATTACGAACAGTTGTAGCTTTTTCACCGGACGTTTCATCCACTTTTCAATCCCATTCAAACCCAGACAAACAATTCAAATTTTTTGCCGCAGTTGCGGGTCGTGGCCATTGGCCGAAACCCGAAAGCGACCTGCGTTCGGATCGTGGTTTTGGTCGCGGTGTGCTGGGCGGTCTTCGGCTTCATCTTGTTGCCGATCCGGGTCACGGGTATCAGCATGTTGCCGACTTACAAGGATCATTCAGTGAATCTCGTCAACCGTCTGGCCTATTTCCGGCACAAACCGCAGCGCGGCGATGTCGCCTCCGTCGAACTCGCCGGCCTCCATGTGCTGTTCATGAAACGCATCATCGGCCTGCCGGGCGAAACCATCGCCTTCACCAATGGCCGCGTCCTCATCAACGGCAATGTGCTCGATGAGCCTTACGAAAAATTTCCGTGCGATTGGACCACGCCGCCGGTCACGCTCGCCGCCGATGAATATTATTTTGTCGGCGACAACCGTTCCATGCCGCCGGAAGATCACACTCACGGCATCCAAAAAAGAAGCCACATCGTCGGAAAGGTTCTGTTTTGAAAATAATTCTGCGCCTCGCGCTGCTGGCCGTTCTCGTCGCGGCGGGGATCTGGCTGTGGACAATTCTTTTTCCCGGCCCGGAAAAAATCATCCGCCGGCGCGTGGCCGCCATCGCCCGTAC
>CAXUBD010000100.1:5349-6395 GCA_964249225.1 uncultured Verrucomicrobiota bacterium
CGCTGGCCATCGCCGCCGGCGCGCAAAAGTTCGCCGGCTTTTTCAGCTCCGAAGTCACGGTTAGCCTGGATGTTCCCGGGCACTTCCAGCACACGTTCAGCGGCCGGGATGAAATCATGCAAGCCGTCCTGGGCGCGCGCGCGTCCATCAGTGGACTTACCCTCAAATTCCCAGACGTGACCGTCACGATCAATCCCGACCGGCAATCCGCCCTGGCCGATCTCGACGTCGAAGCCCAGGTCGCCGGCGAAAAAGATTCCTTCGTGTTTGAAATCAAGTTCACCTTTCAAAAAACCGACGGCCAATGGCTCATCACGCGCGTTGAAACCATCCGCCCGTTCTCCTGATGGCCGCCGCCCTTTTAGCCGCGCTGTTCTTCTCTATCTCCGCGATTTGCGGTTACCGCAGTTCCAAACAAATCGGCGGGGCCGAGGCGAACTTCTGGCGCATCGCCATCGCCGCGCTTTGCCTCGCGTTCTGGGCGCATATTTTCGGCGATGGGCTCGTCGGCACCGCGTTTCCCCTGTTCGTCCTCAGCGGACTTGTCGGCATCGGCCTTGGGGACACCGGCTATTTTCAGGCGTTGCCGCGGCTCGGCAGCCGCCGCACCGTTCTGCTCACACAATGTTTCATCCCGTTGTTCGCCATTTTGATCGAATGGCTCTGGCTGGGCACCAGGTTGACCGGCGCGCAATTATTTTGCGTCGCGGTGATTTTGACCGGCGTCGCGCTCGCGCTCGCGCCGGGCGACCACGCAAAAATCGCGCCGCGCCAGTTGTGGACCGGGATTTTATTCACCGTCTTTGCCGGCGCCTGTAGCGCGTTCGGCGCGGTGTTGAGCCGCAAGGCGTGGTTCGTCGCGCACGCGGCGGGCGAATCTCCCGATCCCGGCACGACCGGTTATCAGCGCGTGCTCGGCGGCCTGCTGCTGCCGGCGCTCATTTTGATCGTGGTGAAATCGCGCTCCGCCCGCGCGCACGGCGGCGTGTTCGAGGAAAAAACCTTTCACATCGCGCGTGAAAAATGGCTGCGCATCTGGCCGTGGG
>CAXUBD010000100.1:6405-9389 GCA_964249225.1 uncultured Verrucomicrobiota bacterium
GCGCCGGACAAACCCTCGGCGGGACCTGCGTGCAATGGGCGCTCAAAGAAACACCCACCGGCATCGTCATGGCCGTCGTCGCGACCACGCCCATCCTGCTGCTGCCGATGACGCGCATCCTGGAAAAAGAAAAAATCGGCCGCCGCTCATTCGCCGGCGCGGTCATCGCCGTCGCGGGGGTGATCGGATTAACGTTTTGGCGATAAAAATGTTTGCCACCGAGGCACAGAGCCACGGAGAATTTTTCCGCTTTTCAACTCTGCGTCGCTGGGTTTCTGTGGCAATTTGATTTAAATGAAAACCGAACTGCAAACCGCGGTTGAAACGCTCGGCCTGGAAAAAATCCGCCGCCACATTTTTTTGTGCGCCGACGCGACGAAACCGAAATGTTGCGCGCGCGAAGCGGGCGTGGCGTCTTGGGAATTTTTAAAGCGGCGGTTGAAGGAATTGAACCTCGTCGGCGTGGCGCCGCTGGTTTATCGGACGAAGGCGAATTGCCTGCGCGTCTGCACGCGCGGCCCCATCGCGGTCGTTTATCCTGAAGGCGTCTGGTATCACAGCTGTTCGCCGGAAGTTTTGGAACGCATCATTCAGGAACATTTGATCGGCGGAAAAACCGTCGAAGAATTTGCGTTCGCCAAAAATCAGCTGGGATGAAAATCAATTCCGGCGGCTGAAGTGGCGGAACAGATTCGCCGTCCAGATCAAAATTCCAAACAGGAAAGTTCGGCCACGACCAGAAGCGACGGCAGGGAAAGTTGCGCGGGCGAACGGCGACAATTGCGCGCGACTCTTTATTTTCATGTGGACTTTTTGTTTTTAAAAGTGCAAGCTCTTTTTTCAGTAAAGTTGGGAGTTGTGGATTCTATTTATGGCGAGGTTACTGATCAAAACTGAAGGCTTGGAGCAGCAAACGCTGGAATTGCGTCTCGGCGTCAACCAAGTCGGGCGCGATCCGGAGTGCGATCTTCCCATCAATCATTCCACCGTCTCCACGCGTCATTGCGAACTGGTGCTGACAAACGACGGTGTTTTTCTGCGCGATTGCGATTCGACCAACGGCACGTTCATCAACGGCGATCCCGTCAAGGAAGCGTGGCTGATGCCCGGACAGGAACTGCGGCTGGGCGACGTGGAATTGTTCGTCGAATCCACCGAGGCCACGATCGCGATTCCGCAATTTGAGCGTCCACGCTCGCAGCCGCCGGTGGTTTTGGAAAACGGCGCGATGCTGTGTCCGCGCCACACGCAATTGGCGGCGACTTACAAATGCACACATTGCAGCGAGGTTATGTGCAACGCCTGCATCCACGTGATGCGGCGCAAAGGCGGCCAGCCACTGTTTCTCTGCCCGTTATGCAGCCAGAAATGCGAGCGCATCACCGTCGCCCAGCCTAAAAAGAAAAAAGGATTCCTCGGCTTTTTGCAGGACACGGTCAAGCTCAAATTCGGCCAGCGTTCCGACGGCGATCCGGCGCAAAAATAAATCCTCGCCGGCTTTCCGCCGGGAATCTGCTCGTTGGCCTTCGCCATATATGCATATCAAACGGCCCGGAAGATTTTCATGCAACTTTGTTCCGGCGACGGTTTTTAATCGACAGAACGATGAAAAAAAAACTTCCAAATGAATCGCTGTGGCGCGGGACCGAGCGCGCTCAAATCAGCCGCCAGCCCGAACTGGCGGTCGAAGCGCGGCTGACGGCGGCGCTGGAAAAAATTCCCGACGCGCCTGTCGCGTCAAATTTCACCGCGCGCGTGCTGCAAGCCGTCGAGCGGGAAGACGCGCGCCGTTCACGCCTCTGGAATTTTCACTGGCATTCACTTTTGCCGCGCGTGGCGTTGGGGATGGCCGTGGTTCTTTTTGCCGGGCTGACGTTTCAGCATCACGAACGCGCCGCACGCCGCGTTGCGCTCGCCCAAAGTGTCGCCATGATCGCCGGGACGCGCTCGCTGCCGGATCTGGAGGCGCTGAAAAATTTTGACGCCATCCAGCGCATGAGCCAGCCGGCGCACGCGGATGAAGAAATCCTGGCGATGCAGCCATGATGAGCCGGTCGCGCCAGATAATTTTGTGGCTGGCTTTCTGCTTGGCCGGACCAACAATCGTTTTTCCGCTGGCCGCCGAAGATTCCACGAATGTTTTCGCGCCGTTAAAATCATCTGCCACGCCTGTCAAAATGCCGCCAGCGCCGCCGGCGCAATCGCCGGTGGATTTTTTCCGTCAGGTGCTCGCGCTGACCCCCGACGAGCGCGAAAAGTTTTTGACCAACCGCACGCCGGAAATCCGCACGCGCATCCTCGCCAAGGTCACCGAATACGAGGCGCTCGACGCGGACGACCGCGAGCTGCGGTTGCGGGCGACGGAATTGCGCTGGTATCTAGAGCCGCTGCTGCGCGAACCGCCGACGAACCGTGCCGCGCGGCTGGCGCAAGTGCCGGATGACCTGCGCGAACTGGTCAACGACCGGCTTCAACAATGGATGATTCTGCCGCCGCCATTGCAGGAGGAATTTTTGGGAAACGAGCGCACACTGGCCTACTTCACGCAGGTTGATCCGAAGAAAGTCACGCTGGCGTTGCCGGAATCCGGCAGCCATACGGCATTGAGCGATGCCGATCAGGCGCGCTGGGACGGGCTTTCGGAAAATCAACGCCGCCGCGTCACCGCGCAGTTCAACCAGTTTTTCGAACTCACGCCGGACGAAAAACAAAAAACGCTCAACACCTTGTCCGACGCCGAGCGGCGGCAGATGGAAAAAACTTTGCAGTCCTTTGACCAAATGCCGCCGACGCAGCGTGCCGAATGCGTCCGCGCCTTCGCGCAATTTGCGAGCATGGACGCGCAGCAGCGCGCGGAGTTTTTGAAAAATGCCGCGCGCTGGTCGGAGATGTCGCCTGCCGAACGGCAGGCCTGGCCAGACCAACTACAAAACCTGCCCCACTGGCCCCCCCAGCCGACCAAAATAAAACAGAAAAAAAAAGGG